>JBBSIT010000772.1:0-2424 GCA_038231995.1 Acetobacterales bacterium
CGACCAAAACAGACCTGACCGTCCGTTGCGAACTCGACGAGAACAGCTCTGCCAAGGCGATCCGGGTCACCGATCAGGACATGGCTACGCTCAATGTCGAAACCGATCCCTGGCACCCCGAATGGAACTACACCATCAAGCCAAGGACGAAGCAGTAATTGCTGAGAGAGTCCTTAGCTGGACCCCACTCCTGATGTTGCTCAGCATCTGGTTCTACTTCGGGCGGCGAATCCTGACGGTCCTGCGTCGAGTCCAAGGCGCGGTCGATGCGATCCATGCGCAAGGCGCAGCCCGCTCCACGGAGGTATCGTGAGAGCGTAGCCGCTTCCACGGCGGCGCGGTATCAGCCATGCTGGAAGCCTACCGAGAAGAGGGCGGGAAAGTCCCGGGCACCGTGTAGGATGCGGAGAACTTGCCGGGTGTCCGGGCTGTAGGCAATTACCCAAGGCTCTTCGACAAGAAACAGGGTTCGTCGCCGGGGTCGCACGTCGCGCCGTTCGTGTCCCGCCGCCGTGCCGTCCGCTACGGTGCGGACGCGGGCGAGTAGCCGGGCCGCTGTCTGTTGCGCAACGAGCAGGCCCCATTCCCGCGCGCTGCGGCGCACGATGCGAACCAGGTCGGCGAGGGCTTGGGCGGAGAGGTTGCCGGGCGGGTTTCCGATCAGGTCATCCAGTCGCCTTCTCCGCGCTCAGCTCGGCGTAAAGGGCCAGCAGAGTGCGGCGCACTTCGGCCGGCGGCACCGGGCCGTTGCGCTCTAGATCGTCCGCTGCAGCATCGAGTGAGACCGCAAGCTCGGCCGCCTGTTGTTCGGCGGGGCTGGTGGGCAAGGGGCACACGGGGTCAACCATGCCCACAGCCTATCACGCCCTCTCCACGACCCGGAAGCGGATACGAACCGTCGTTCATGCCGGACTTCTCATGGGCTGCCCATAGTATATGACTCGAACGTGGCAACGCCGGCCGCGTCCCGCAAACCGCGCCTCATTACGGAACGGGCGAGCAACCCAGGAGAGGAACCATGCACGAAGGCGTCCAACGCGTAGCCGTCCTGGGCACCGGCACCATCGGCGCGAGCTGGGCCGCCTACTTCCTGTCCCGCGGCCTCGATGTCGCCGCCTCCGACCCGGCGCCCGCCGCCGAAGCCTTCCTCCGCGCCTATATCGACAACGCCTGGCCCACCCTCGAGCGCCTCGGCCTCGCCCCAGGCGCCGACCCTACCCGACTCACCTTCACCCCCGACCCGGCCGCCGCCGCCGAGGGCGCCGACTTCGTCCAGGAGAACGGCCCCGAGCGCGAGGACGTCAAGGTCGAGCTGTTTGAGCGCATAGGCGCCGCCCTGCCGGCGGACAGCATCATCGCCTCCTCCTCCTCCACCCTGCTCGTCACCCGCATGCAGGCCCGCTGCCACCACCCCGAGCGCGTGGTGCTCGGCCACCCGTTCAACCCGCCGCACCTGATCCCGCTCGTCGAGGTCGTCGGCGGCGAGCGGACCGCGCCCGAGGCGGTGGACCGCACCATGCGGTTCTACGCCGCCATCGGCAAGCACCCGATCCGCCTGCACCGCGAGATGCCCGGCCACGTCAGCAACCGGCTGCAGGCCGCCGTCTGGCGCGAGGCCGCCTACCTGGTCGAGCAAGGCGTGGTCGATGTCGCCGATGTGGACGCCGCCATCGCCCAAGGGCCCGGCCTGCGCTGGGCCATCATGGGACCGATCCTGACCTATCATCTCGGCGGCGGCGCCGGCGGGCTGCGCTATCTCATGGACCATATCGGCGTCGCCGGGCTGTGGCCCAGCCTGGGCACGCCGGACATGACGCCCGAGTTCGAGCAGCGCCTGATCGACGGCGTGCTCGCGGAGGCGGGCGGGCGCGGCATACCGGCGCTGGCGCGCGACCGCGACGCGAAGCTGGTCGCGATCCTGCAGGGATTGCGGGAGGCCGGCGAGGGGCAAGATTGTTGCAACGCGGCCACACTGGCGTCAAAACGCCGCAATCACATCGACGTGGCTCGCACCGGCACCACCTGAGGCGTTACTGAGGCTCTGGATACGACGATGGCTTGTCCGGTCCAGTCGTCCCGGACAGGTCGCTTCGAAGCGAGGAGACAGACAATGAAGTTCCGCAGTGCGTTGTTGGCTGCGACTGTGATGGCGTTGCCGGTGGCGGCTCAGGCACAGGCGGTGAACGGCCTCTACATCGGCGCGGGTGCTGGCGCCAATTTCATGCACAACGAGGACGTGGACAGCGTGAGCTTCCCCGCCGCGTTCCCGGCCTCGCAGCGGGGCCGCATCGGGCCTCGCAGCCTGTCGTATGACACGGGCTTCGTGGGGCTGGCCTCCGTGGGTTACGGCTTCGGCAACGGCCTGCGGGTCGAGATCGAGGGCAACTACCGGATCAACAAGATCGACAAATTCGGCGGCCCGCG
>JBBSIT010000773.1:0-2419 GCA_038231995.1 Acetobacterales bacterium
CAAGCGCCGCGCCCGCCAGCAAGCGGTGGCGGCATGAGCACGCCCGCGACGCCGCTCTGGGAGGTGTTCATCCGCAGCCGCAACGGGCTGGCGCACAAGCACGCTGGGTCCGTGCACGCGGAGGACGCCACCATGGCGCTGCACGCGGCGCGCGACGTCTACACCCGGCGGGGCGAGGGCCTGTCGGTCTGGGTGGTGCCGAGCGCCGCCATCACCGCGTCCGACCCGGCGGACAAGGCGATCCTGTTCGAGCCCACCGCCAGCAAGGTCTATCGCCACCCCACCTTCTACGAGGTCCCCGACGACGTGGGGCATATGTAGCTGATGGCGACCACCTCCATCACCGTCGCGGAATCGCCCTTGGTGCTGTTCACCCTGCGCCGGGCGGACGACGCGCTCGTGCTGGGGCACCGGCTGTCGGAGTGGTGCGGCCACGCGCCCACGCCGGAGGAGGACATCGCGCTCGCCAACACCGGGCTCGACCTGCTGGGCCAGGCGCGCAGCCTGTATGCCTATGCCGGCGAGGCCGAGGGCGCCGGGCACGACGAGGACCAGCTCGCCTACCTGCGCGACGACCGGGCCTACCGCAACCTGCTGCTCGTCGAGCAATCCAACGGCGACTTCGCGCGGACGACGGTGCGCGGGTTCCTCTACGCCGCCTATATCGACCCGTGGTGGCGCGCCATGACTCGCTCGGCCGACCCGGCGCTCTCCGCCATCGCCGCCAAGGCCGAGAAGGAGACCGCCTACCACTTGCGCCACGCCTCGGAGTGGATGATCCGCCTCGGCGACGGCACGGCGGAGAGCCATCGACGCACGCAGGCGGCGCTCGACCTGCTGTGGCCCTATGCCGGCGAGATGTTCGACGCCGACGCTGCCGAGCGCGGGCTGATCGAGGCGGGCGTTGCCGTGGACCCCGACGCGCTGCGGCCCGGGTGGGACGCGACGGTGAATGCTATCCTGGATCAGGCGACCCTGACCCGCCCCTCTGCCACGTTCGTCCAGCGCGGCGGCCGCGTCGGGCGGCATACCGAGCATCTCGGTTTTCTCCTCGCCGAGATGCAGCACCTGCAACGCAGCTATCCCGGTGCGACATGGTGAGCCTGCGCGAGCGCGCATGGGCGGCGGCGGCGGAGGTCACCGACCCCGAGGTGCCCGTGCTGACCATCGCCGACCTCGGCGTGCTGCGCGACGTGGCGGAGACCCCTGATGGCGTCGAGGTGCTGATCACGCCGACCTATTCAGGCTGCGCGGCGATGAACATGATCGCGATCGAGGTCGAGCTGGCGCTTGAGCGCGCCGGCATCCCGGGACGGGTCCGCACCGTGCTCAGCCCGGCCTGGACCACGGACTGGATGACCGAGGACGGCCGGCGCAAGCTGCGCGAGTACGGCATCGCCCCGCCATCCCGCAGCGCCGGCCGCCGGGCGCTGTTCGGCACGGACGAGGTCGCCTGCCCGCGCTGCGGGTCGGAGCGGACGGAGGTGATCGCCGAGTTCGGCTCCACCTCGTGCAAGGCATTGTGGCGCTGTCTCGCCTGCCGCGAGCCGTTCGACTACTTCAAGTGTCACTGAACCGCTTCCACACGCTCGCCGTCGCCGACGTGCGGCGGGAGACGGCCGATGCTGTGTCGGTCGCGCTGCACGTCCCGGACAGCCTGCGCGACGAGTTCGCCTACGCGCCGGGTCAGTACCTTACCCTCCGCACGCATCTGGACGGCGAGGAGCTGCGCCGCAGCTACTCCATCTCCTCGGGCCTGGACGACGGCGAGCTGCGGGTGGCGATCAAGCGCGTGGAGGGCGGCCGGTTCTCCGAATGGGCAAATGACCTGTTGCGCGCCGGGGACGAGATCGAGGTCATGCCGCCCGCTGGCCGGTTCACCGTGCCGCTCGACCCGGCGGCGGGGCGCAGCTACGCCGGGTTCGCCGCCGGGTCGGGCATCACGCCGGTCATCGCGATCCTGCGCAGCGTGCTCGCCCGCGAGCCCCATAGCCGGTTCAGCCTGTTCTATGGCAGCCGCTCGACCTCGCAGATCCTGTTCCGCGAGGCGCTGGAGGCCTTGAAGGACCGCTTCCTCGACCGGCTCAGCGTGTTCCACGTGCTGTCGCGCGAGCAGCAGGACGTGCCGGTGCTGAACGGCCACCTCGATGCGGACAAGGTGCGCGCCATCACCCGCGCGGTGCTGCCAGCCTCCCCCATCGACCACGCCTTCATCTGCGGCCCGGCCGCCATGATCGACCAGGTGAGCGCGGCGCTGGCCGAGGCCGGCGTGCCGCCGGAGCGCATCCACAGCGAACGGTTCTCCACCGGCGCGCCTATCGTCCCGCGTCCCCGGCCGGCAGCCGCGGCCGAAACGCCCCACGCCGTGGCCACCATCGTAGCGGACGGGGTGCGGACCGAGGTGCCTGTGGCCGAGGGC
>JBBSIT010000774.1:0-2413 GCA_038231995.1 Acetobacterales bacterium
CGGAGGCGCATATGCCCGATTCCCTGGTGCTTCGCCGCGATGAGGCCGGCATCGCCTGGCTCACCCTCAACCGGCCGGAGGCGCGCAACGCGCTGTCATCCGCGCTCATGACCGCACTGGAGGACGCGCTGCAGGCCATCGAGCACGACCCGGCGGTTCGCGTGGCCGTGCTGGCCGGCGCCGGACCGGCGTTCTGCGCCGGACACGACTTGCGCGAGCTGCGGGCGATGGACCGGCAGGATCACGCCGGGCTGTTCGCGCAGTGCTCGCGCCTGATGCAGCGGATCGTGGGGCTTCGCGTGCCGGTGATCGCCCGCGTGCACGGGATCGCGACGGCCGCGGGATGCCAGCTCGTGGCGACCTGCGACCTTGCCGTGGCGGCCGACACGGCGCGGTTCGCGACGCCGGGGGTCAATATCGGCCTGTTCTGCTCGACGCCGATGGTGGCGCTGTCCCGCGCCATAGGGCTCAAGGCGGCGATGGAGATGCTGCTGACCGGCGAGATGCTGGACGCTGCGGCAGCGGTGAGCGCTGGGCTGGTCAATCGCGCGGTGCCAGAGGACGGGTTGGACGAGGCCGTGCGGGCGCTGGCCACGCGCATCGCGTCGCGCAGCCCGGCCAGCGTCGCGCTCGGCAAGCCGGCGTTCTACCGCCAGGCGGAGATGCCGTTGGCGGAGGCCTATGCCTACGCTGCCGAGGTCATGACCCGCAACATGGCGGCGCGCGATGCGGCCGAAGGGATCGACGCGTTCCTCGGCAAGCGCGAGCCGGTATGGGCGGGGTAGGCGCTGGCGTCGCAAGGCCTCGATCTCCGCCTCCGCTTGCTCCCCCAGCCGGGTCGGGCTGCGGTGCGGCCGCAGTGACGGACCAGCCATGCATTCGGTGTTGCGGCAGCCGGCCGACACCGGGACATGATGGGCTGTCCGTCAGCGGCAGCTCGCGGCGGCGTAGGAACGGGGAAGATCTCCATGGTCAGGTGGCGTCTCGGGCTCGCTGGGTTGGTCCTTCTGGCCGGCCCTGCTGTGGCGGCGGGGAACTCCGGTGCTGCTGACGGCGATCTCATGCTCGGCCCGCTCCGAACCTACGGCACGGAGCGCGAGGCGCGGACCGCCTGCGGGCAGGACGCGGTCGTCTGGGCCGAACGCTACGCCGGCTACTACTTCAAGCCCGGCGAGCGGCGTTACGGGACCGCGCCCATGGGCGCCTTCGCGTGCGAGAAAGAAGCCGAGGGCGCGAATTACTGGGACATAGACCCGACGAAGTCCGTGATGGGCTATCGCGGCAAGAGTTTCCCAAGTGCGCTGCGCGACTATGGATCGTAGGGCGGGGGATCGTAGGGCGGGGAGCGCCGCCTCAGCCCCGCTCTCACTGTGACGCGAGCGGCTTTAAAGGACCGCCAGCACCCCGCCGTCCACGTAGAGGATCTGGCCGTTGACGAAATCGGACGCGCTGGATGCCAGGAAGATCGCGGCGCCCTGCAGTTCCTCGACGCGGCCCCAGCGTCCCGCGGGCGTGCGCTTCTTCAGCCAGGCGTCGAACACGGGATCGTCGATCAGCGCCTGGTTCAGCGGGGTCGCGAAGTAGCCCGGCCCGATCGCGTTGATCTGCAGGCCGTGCTTGGCCCAGTCCGCGCACATGCCGCGGGTGAGGTTGCGCACGGCGCCCTTGCTCGCGGTGTACGGCGCGATGCCGGGCCGGGCGGCCTCGCTCTGCAGGCTGGCGATGTTGATGATCTTGCCGCGCCCCCGCGGGATCATGCGGCGGGCTACGGCCTGGCCCACGTAGAACACGCTGTCCACGTTGGTGCGCATCAGCTCGCGCCAGGTCTCAACGGGATAGTCCTCCAGCGGCGCGCGCCGCTGGATGCCGGCGTTGTTCACCAGGATATCGAGCGGGCCGGCCTCGGCCTCGGCCCGCGCCACGCCGGCCTCGACGGCGGCCGGGTCGGTGACGTCGAAGGCGGCGGTGGCGACCGCCGCGACGCCAGCGGCGCGCAGCCGGCCCGCAGCCTGCTCCAGCCGGCCGGCATCGCGCCCGTTCAGCACGACGCGCGCGCCCGCCCGCCCGAGTCCTTCGGCCAGGGCATAGCCGATGCCTTGGCTCGACCCGGTGATCAGCGCGCTGCGCCCGCTCAGGTCAAAGAGCTGCAATGACATCGGGGTCTCCCTTCAAACGGAACGAGGCTGCCGGATGGCTCGCCGGCAGCCGGTCGGCGCCGCCGAACAGCTTGGCGCGCAGCGTTCCCGGCGCGTAGTCCTGCTTGTAGGCGCCCCGGCGCTGCAGCTCCGGCACCACGAGATCGACGAAGTCCTCGAAGCACTCGGGCGTCACGGTCCGCGACAGGATGAAGCCGTCCACGTCCGCCTCCGCGACCCACGCCAGCAGCTCGTTCGCGACCCGCGCGGACGAGCCG
>JBBSIT010000775.1:0-2389 GCA_038231995.1 Acetobacterales bacterium
CCACAACCAAACTGGTGTTCTGGTCAAAAACGGCGAGAGAGCGGCTCAGGTCATCAACTTGGGTCATCGGGGAACATCCATCTGTTGCATCCACCGACGATGATGCCAACCCTTCGCCGGTCGCCCCATAGCTTCTTCCGACAGACAGACGGCCCGGCGATCGCTGCGGCCAAGGCGTCGATCAGCACCGCGACCGCCTATCGTTACGAGCAGAGCCACCAGCTTCCGTCATTGCAGAAGCAACCGCGTGGCCGTCGTCGCCCTGATCCGCTGGTTCGACTTCTTCGATGCCGAGGTCGTGCCGATGTTGAAGGGGGCGCCGGGTCTGCGCGCGGTCGCGATCTTCGAGGAGATGCAGCGGCGCCACCCGGACTTGTCCGCCGGGGCACGCCGAACCCTGGAGCGCCGCATCCGGTCCTGGCGGGCCGTTCATGGCGCGGACCAGGAGGTGATCTTCCGCCAGGTTCATGAACTCGGCCGCATGGGGTTGTCGGATTTCACCGACATGGCCGACCTCGGCGTGACGGTTGCGGGCGCAGCGCTCGATCATCGGCTGTATCACTTCCGGCTCGCCTACTCCGGCTTCGAGCATGCGCATGTGATCCTGGGCGGCGAGAGCTATGCCGCCCTGGCCGAAGGGCTGCAAAACGCCCTGTGGGCGCTGGGCGGCGCCCCGCTCGAGCATCGCAGCGACAGCCTCTCGGCCGCGTTCCGCAACCTGGACCAGGATGCGCGCGCAGATCTGACGGGGCGGTATGACGCGCTGTGCGCCCATTACGGGATGCAGCCGACCCGCAACAACCGCGGTGTCGCGCACGAGAAGGGCGCCATCGAGAGCGCCCACGGCCACCTCAAGAAAGCGGTCAAGGATGCGCTGCTGATGCGCGGCACGGGCGACTTCGACGATCTCGCCGGCTACCGCCGCTTCGTCGACGAGATCGTCAGCCGCAAGAACGCCCACTACGCCAAGCGGATCGACGCCGAGCGGCCCGCCTTGCAGCTCCTGCCGGGGCAGCGGACCTGCGACTATGAGGAGGCCGTCGTCACCGTCACCTCGTCGGGCGGGTTCGCGCTCAGGAAGGTCTTCTACACCGTGCCCTCCCGGCTGATCGGCCATCGGCTGCAGGTCCGGCTGTACGACAGCCGCCTTGAGGTGTTCATCGGCGGCACCCCGCTGATGACGCTCGCGCGGGGCCGGGCCACCTCCAGCGGCAAGCGCGACCATGTCGCCGATTACCGCCACGTCATCCATGCCTTGCGGCGCAAACCCATGGCGTTGCTCAACCTGGTCTACCGCGACCAGCTGTTCCCCCGTGACGCCTATCGCCTGACCTTCGACCGGTTGCTCGAAAAGCTGCCGGAGCGGTCGGCATGCCGCCTGATGGTCGACCTGCTCGCGCTGGCCCATGAGCGCGGCTGCGAGGCCGAGCTTGCAACGTCGCTCGCCGCCGATCTCTCGGCAGGACAGCTCCCCGACATCGCCGAGTTGCGCGCACGCTTCGCCCCCGATCCCGCCGCTTTGCCGGACGTCGTCGTCCACCTCACGCCGCTGCTCGCCTACGAGGCGCTGCTTGGCGACACCGTGGGCGACGCGGCGGAGGCAGCGGCATGACCGGAACCATCGACGCGGCACGGCTCACGCTGATGCTCAACGATCTCCGCCTGCCCGCGATCAAGCAGGACTGGCCGGGCTTTGCTGAGCGGGCCGACAAGGAAAGCTGGCCCGCAGCACGGCTGCTTGCCAGTCTCGCCGAGCACGAGATCGCCGAACGCGACCGCCGCCGCCTCGCGCGGCATCTCGCCGAGGCGCAGTTCCTGCCCGGCAAGACCCTCGACAGCTTCGACTTCGACGTCGTGCCGATGGTCTCCAAGGCCCACGTCCTGGCGATCTGCGCCGGCGACAGCTGGATCGACAAGGGCGCCAACTTGCTCCTGATCGGCGGACCCGGCGGCGGGAAGACGCATCTGGCCTCCGCCATCGGCCTGGCGCTGGTCGAGAACGGGTGGCGTGCCCTGTTCACCCGCACCTCCGACCTGGTGCAAAGGCTTCAGGTGGCGCGCAGCGAACTGGCGCTCGAGGCGGCCATCAACCGGCTCGACCGCTTCGACCTGCTGATCCTCGACGACCTCGCCTATGTCAGCAGAGACCAGGCAGAAACCTCCGTCCAGTTCGAGCTGATCAGCGCCCGATACGAACGGCGGTCCACGTTGATTATGGCAAACCAGCCCTTTGGGGCCTGGGGAAAGGTCTTCCCCGAGCCGAGTGTGTCATGACGCCTCCTTCCTTGAGCGGGTGGTCCGTCGCACTTGCATCCTCAGCACGGCGATCTGCTCATCGGCGAGCTGGATCTGCCATGGCTGTCCCTTGACCAGCTGCTGTCCGGCAAGG
>JBBSIT010000776.1:0-2389 GCA_038231995.1 Acetobacterales bacterium
CGCCGTCGCCCGCAAGCTGCTCGTCTACGCCCCTGCCGTCGTCCGAACCCCGACGCCGTTCAATCCTGCCCCGGACGCCCCTTCAGCCGCTTGACCCCAAACACGGCATCTCCGGGGGAGCGCAAGCGATGGCGTGGCAGGCCTGATTGAACCCGCGCAGCAGCTGCTCCAGGGCGCGGTGCGAGGTGATGTCGATGCCGAGCGCCTCACGGCCGACCCGGCCGTCCAAGCGCTCGACCATGCCCTTGGTCTGGGGCGTTCGGGGTCGGGCATGACGGCATTGTGCGCCGAGCGTGGCGCAGATCTTGGCAAAGGCTGGCGTGAAGCAACTGCCGTTGTCGGTCAGCACGTGGGTGAGCTGGAAGGGGAAGGCGGCGGCGGCCTCGCGCAGGACGGCGATGGCGCTCCTCTCGGTCTCGTCGTCCTTGACCGCGAGGCGGACGGAGCGCGAGCAGCGGTCGTGAACCCGGCTCTGCCGGGCATGCCTCCAGCGGGTCGCTTCGCGACGGTGGCGAACAGGGTGCGTCCGCGCCGCTCGCCGTCGCTGGCTTGCAGCTGGGGCAGGTGCGGGCGGAGCGGTCGAGGCAGTCGGCGGCGCCTCGCTTGCGCCACTTGCGCACGGTCTCGGCGCTGACGCCGCAGCGCCTGGCCACCGTGCCGCTGGGTTCACCTGAGCGGGCGATCCCGGCGCGGGCGGCACGGGCGTTCGGGTGGATGTGCAGCATGGGTCGCCCTTGTCCAGATGCGGTGAGGCGATGCTTGACCCGGCAAGCGTGCCAGACAACACCCCATCCAACCAAATCCCAACAATGTTCCGCAACATGGCAATTAGGCCGCGGCTTGCAACGTCGCGGCCCTGCGGAGCACGTCCGCGATCACGGCAGCCGGCTGTGCACCCGAGAGCGCCATGCCGCCGACCTCGAAGTAGGGCACGCCCTGGATGCCTCGGCGGTAAGCGTCATCCACGAGCGCCCGCACCTCCTGCTCTCCCGCCGTCCCGTCGAGGACGGCATCGGTCCGGTTGGCCGGCATGCCGACTCCGGCCGCGATGCCGCGCAGCACCGCTTTGTCCGAGAGATCGAGGCCTTCGGTGAAATAGGCCGTGAACAGGCGGCCAGCCAGCAGTGTCTGGTTCAGCCCCTCCTGCGCGGCCAGCCACATCAGCCGGTGCGCCAGCATCGTGTTCGGGGTGCGCGTCACGCGGTCGTAGTTGAACGCGATGCCGTCCGCCTCGCCGGCCGCCGCGACCTGGGCGTCCAAGGCCTGCGACCGCGCCCAACTGCCGAACTTGGCCGAGCGGTACTGCCTGCGGTCCAGGCCCTCGGCCGGCATGCCCGGATTGAGCGCGAAAGGACGGTAGCTCACGTCCACCTCCACGCCTGGCGGCAGGTCCGCAATGGCGCTGCGCAGGCGGCGCTCGCCGATGAAGCACCAAGGACAGATGAAGTCGGAGGTCATCGTGACCGCGAGACGCATGGGCCTGTTCCCTTCCAATGCCAGGCCCAGAGGTGTGCGTTGCAGCCCACCGCAGCAATGCTTGGACCGGATGATTGCGCTCAAGGGGACCCGAAGCACGCCGCCCGGCGTTGAAGGCGGCCACTGAGACGGGAAACGCAGTCATGATCGCGGATGACATCCACTATTACGAGCCGGCCCGGGGTTACGGCCTGCGCCACGACCCGTTCAACGCGATCATCGCACCCCGGCCGATCGGCTGGATTTCCTCCCGCGACCGCGAGGGCCGCCTCAACCTGGCGCCCTACAGCTTCTTCAACGCCTTCAACTACAGGCCGCCGATCATCGGCTTCTCCAGCATCGGCTGGAAGGACAGCGTCCGCAACATCGATCAGACCGGGGAGTTCGTCTGGAACCTGGCCACGCGCCCGCTCGCCGGCGCGATGAACCGGACCTCCGCCCATGTCGGGCACGAGGTCGATGAGTTCGCCCTATCTGGCCTGACCCCTGCGCCGAGCCGGCAGGTCAAGGCGCCCCGCGTTGCCGAGAGCCCGGTGCCGATGGAGTGCAGGCTCACGCAGATCGTGCAGCTCCACGGCGCCGACCGCCGCCCGGTCGAGACCTGGCTCGTGCTGGGCGAGGTCGTCGGGGTGCATATCGACAGGGCCTTGCTGAAAGAAGGCATATACGACACGGCCGCCGCGCACCCGATCCTGCGCGCCGGTCGAGGGGGCGACTACGCCGAGATCACGCCGGACATGATGTTCGAGATGGCGCGCCCGGACTAGGGAAGGGTCTAGCCCATCTTATTCGCCGGAACGGCAACGAACCACCAAGTGTTTGGAAAGACTGGCCTCCTAAGATCGCGCCTGTGGCAAAATTTGCCACAGGCCGGTTTCTGCTATCCGACTGGAATTATTCAGAAAAACGGCAA
>JBBSIT010000777.1:0-2386 GCA_038231995.1 Acetobacterales bacterium
CTAAGAGGCGTGTGTGGACATCGGGCAATCGCGGTCGGGAGCCTGAAGCTCCCATAGTGCCGCGATCCGGGCGCGGTCGCTCGGCAGTTCGCACATGGGAGGCGGTTTGATGGTCCGACTTGTTGGTTTGGATGTTTCGCAGAAGCTGACCTCGATCTGCGTTGTTGACGAGATAGGACGCCGGCTCTGGCGCGGCCAGTGCGTCACGGACCCGGAGCAGATCGCACGCGCGGTGAGAGGGCATGCGGGAGAGGACGCCAGCATCGGGATCGAGACCGGGCCTATGACGCCGTGGCTTGTGCATGAACAGCGCGGCCGAGGGCTCAACGCCACCTGTCTCGATGCGAGGCATGCAAGCGCCGCGCTCAAGATGCAGATGCACAAGACCGATCAGAACGATGCCGAGGGGCTGGCGCAGATCATGCGCACGGGATGGTATCGGTCCGTGCACGTGAAGTCGGCCGATGCCCATCGGGCGCGTGCCCTGCTGGGCGCCCGGGCGCAGCTCGTCGGCATGACGACGCGGCTGTCGAACCATATCCGGGGCGTGCGCAAGACGTCCGGCCTACTGCCCGGCGCCATGCGCCACCTCTTGTTCGACCGCCGCGTCGAGGCCCTGCTCGCTGACCGCCACGACCTTGTACCGATTGTGCAGCCCATGCTCATGGACTGGCGGCATCTGCGCGAGCAGGTTGCCGCCTTCGACAAAGCGGTGCGCGCTCTGGCAAAGGCGAGCCCGACTTGCCGCCTTCTGATGAGTGTGCCCTGCATCGGCGAGGCTTCATAATGCTCACTATCGGTCGAGTGAGGTGGTCATCCGCTACGGGTTCCATCCCCGGTGCGGTGAAGCGGTGTTGGTCACAGGGTGCAGCCGCCATGGCGACGAAGTCTCCCTGACCATCCGCCAGCCGGACGGCACGCTGGCAGGGCTGCCGATTTGGATGACCGAGGATCCTGCGGCGGCGATGACGATAACGGCGGTTCCGCGCCTTTCGCTGGCGTGCCTGCGCGAACTCCGTGTCGAGCTCGATGCCTGTCGAAGCTTGCTGCGCGACGAGGGTCGTCGCGCAGAAGCAGGAGACAAGCATGCCGCGTCCGCGACCGAGGAACCGCCACCCCGACCTGTTCGCGCCCGAAAGCCCACAGCTGCCGCTGGCAGCCGCCGAGCGGCGGACGGAGCTGCTGGCGCCGGTGAGCGCGCTGCTGACGCAGGCCCTCGTCGCCGGCCCAGTCGTCGTGGAGGCGAGTGATGAAGATCACGCCTGACCACCTCGCGCGCGGCGCCTTCATCTATGTCCGGCAGTCCACCGCCGACCAGCTTGCGAACAACCATGAGAGCCGGCTGCGTCAATATGACCTGGCCGACCGTGCTCGCGCCCTCGGCTGGACGGATGTGACGATCATCGATGACGATCTCGGCCGCTCGGGGTCGGGCGTCAGCCGCCCGGGCTTCGAGCGGCTGCTCGCGGCGATCTGTGAGGGCCGTGTCGGTGCCGTGTTCGCCATCGAGGCGTCGCGCCTGGCGCGCAACGGGCGCGACTGGCACAGACTGATCGAGTTCTGCGGCCTGGTCGGGACATTGATCGTCGATGAGGACGGCACCTATAGCGCGCAGGACCCGAACGACCGGCTGCTGCTGGGCATGAAGGGGACGATGAGCGAACTCGAATTGTCGCTCCTGCGCGCCCAGGCGGCCCTCACCGGGCGGATACTCATCAGGCCGACGTGCCCTACAGCAACAACGCCTGCGAGCGGGCGCTCCGGACTTCAGCGATCTTCCGCAAGGTGACAGGCGGGTTCCGCGCCGAATGGGGCGCAAACGTCTATGCCGCAGCCGCAAGCGTCATCGCAACCGGACGGCTGCATGGCCGGACAGCCCTCGATGCGCTCCGCGCCGCACTGGCCGGACAGCCCGTCATGCCGGCTCGCTGAAAAAAAAACAGGAGTGAGCAGTTACGTCGAAAGTGCCACAAAGCGACGGTTACATTTAGGGCGAACTACCCGCTCTCTAAAATCACCTCGATAGTTCATGCCGCCGCCCAGGCCAGCCTTTACTAATAGGCATTATGCCAACGATTAAAGGTATCCATCCGGCGAGTAGCGCCTGGCATATCTGATTCGGCCTGGTGATCTTAGGAGCGCTCGTACGAGTGCTGTTAAGATCGGAGGCGGCTAGGGATGGAGATCATCACCGGGGTTGAGCGGCGTCGCCGTTGGCGGTGTGAGCAGAAGCTGCGGATTGTGGCTGAGGTCGAGCGGCCTGGGTCGTCGTTTGCTGACGTGGCGCGCCGGCATGAGGTAAGCCGCGGCCTGCTGTGGACCTGGCGGCGGCAGGTGCGCGAGGGCGTGCTGGCGCTGGAGCCAATGCCGGTGTTTATGCCGGTGC
>JBBSIT010000778.1:0-2383 GCA_038231995.1 Acetobacterales bacterium
AGCAGCACCTCGATCCGCGCCATCAGCGCGGCGATCAAGGCGTCCTTGTCGAGCGGATCAGGCGGCGGCGTCATCCACACGTTGACTCATATTCGCAGCCCGACCGCAACCCTTACGTCACAGGGGGTGAGCAATTACCAAGGCTCCGCCTTTGGCGGGGTTAGGGGCAGAGCCCCAACCTTCCTGCTACTCCAGGAACGTCCGAGTCCACTCCTCATAATCCGCCCCCCTCGTCACCCGCCGCATCAGCTCGGGCGACGCGAGACCCGGCAAGTCGCCGGGCTTGGCGCCGTCGCGCAGCGCCTTCAGCGTCGCGTGCACCGCCTGCACGGCTGCGCTGAAGGGCTGGTGCCCCTGCAAACTCACCCGCACGCGCCGGGCTGCCAGCGCATCGCGGTCGCTCAGACTGTCCGGCACCCCGCCGAGGATGATCGGCAGCGGGACGGCCGCCGCCACCGCGTCGAGTTGCGCCAAATCCCGCACGCCGGTCAGGAACAGCGCGTCGGCGCCCAGCGCCGCGTAGGCCCTGGCCCGCGCGAGCGCGTCGTCCAGCCCGGTGACCGCGAGCGCGCTGGTGCGCGCCACGACGACCAGCGCCGAGTCGGTGCGCGCAGCCAGCGCCGCCCGGATCTTGCCGACGCCCTCCTCGATCGAGACCAGCCGGACCGCACCGTCGCCGTGGGGGCGCGGGAGCTGGGTGTCCTCGATGGTCAGCGCCGCAACGCCGGCGGTCTCCAGCTCCTGCACCGTCCGCATGGCATTCAGCGCGTTGCCGTAGCCGTGGTCGGCGTCCACCAGCAGCGGCAGCCCGCCAGCCCGGCCGATCCGCCGCGCCTGTTCGGCGAACTCGGAGAGCGTCAGCACGATGATGTCGGGCGCGCCGAGCACGGCCAGCGAGGCGATCGACCCGGCGAACATGCCGAGCTCGAAGCCCAAATCCTCGGCGATGCGCGCCGAGACCGGGTCATGCACGGAGGCGGGATGCACGCAGCGGTCCCCGGCCAGGACCGCGCGGAACCGCTGGCGCTTCTCGGTCGGGCTCATGCTGGGCGTATCCTCGGCTGCTGGAGCGAAGCGCCCGATGCTGCTCTAAGTGCGCCCGGCGTCAAGCGGTCGCCGCCATTCCAAGGAGGTCCACATGGCTGCCAAACTCTCCGAACGCCTCAAGCAGCCGGGCCTGATCGCAGCGCCCGGCGTGTTCGACATGATCTCGGCCCTCATCGCCGACCGCATGGGGTTCGATGCGCTCTACATGAGCGGCTTCGGCGTGGTGGCGTCGCATCTCGGCCTGCCCGACGCCGGGCTCGCCACCTACAGCGACATGGTCGGCCGGGTGCGGCAGATCGCCGGCGGCACCCGGACCCCGCTCATCGCCGACGGCGACACCGGCTATGGCGGATTGCTGAACGTGGAGCACACGGTACGGGGCTACGAGGCGGCCGGGGCGCAGGCGATCCAGCTCGAGGACCAGGAGTTCCCGAAGAAATGCGGCCACACGCCGGGCCGCCGGGTAATCCCGCTGGAGGACGCCGCGCGCAAGGTCCGCGTCGCGGTGGAGGCGCGCTCGTCGAAGGACTTCCTCATCGTGGCGCGCACCGACGCGCGCACGGCGCACGGGCTGGACGAGGCGCTGCGGCGCGGAGAGGCGTTCGCGAAGGCGGGCGCCGACATCTTGTTCATCGAGAGCCCGGAGAGCGAGGCGGAGATGCGCCAGATCTGCCGCTCGTTCGACACGCCGCTGCTGGCCAACATGGTCGAGGGCGGGCGCACGCCGGTGCTGTCCTGGCAGGACCTGGAGGGCATGGGCTACAAGGTCGCGATCTTCCCAGGGGCAGGTTTCATGGCCGCGGCCGCCGCGCTGCGCTCGGTTTACTCGCATCTGCACCGGGAGGGATCGAGCGTCGGCTGGGAGGGGGAGATGTATCCGTTCGGCGAGTTCACCGAGCTGATGGGGTTCGAGCGCGTGTGGGAGTTCGAGCGCCGGCACACCGAGGGTTAGAGCAGCGCCGGCCCGGTCGCATCTCAGTTTGAATTTTGTCCCTTGTCTTTCGCCGTCAAAGAGTGGCGCGTTTCAGCAAGAACGATGGTTGGGAAGGGGTATGCTGGACGCGACGGCAGATCGAGGTGCCACCGTGACCTTTCCTGATGTGATTGGGTTGATCGGAGTTGCTTTATACGTAGGCGCATACGCCGGCTTGCAGCTCGGAATTCTTGATCTGTCCGATCTGCGGTATAGCATCCTGGTAACTGCTCACGTCCCTTGACGTTTGGAGATCATGAGACGGTTGGGAGCGGTGATCCTTCGAGGGTGAGGCGGATGGCGTCGATGGCGCGGATCGAGCGGCGGCGGCCGGTTTCGACGACGGACCTGATGTCGGCGTAG
>JBBSIT010000779.1:0-2380 GCA_038231995.1 Acetobacterales bacterium
GCAGGATGGACGGCAGGTGCGGATGCTGAAAGCCCAGCTCTCCTCCTTGGCCGCCGCTCAGTTCAGGATGGGCATCGCCGACAACGAGCGGGCGATGCAGGTCAATACGCAGGTGGTCGGAGCATTCGACCTCTGGTTTGGGTTAGTCGAAGCGGCTATAGCCGCAGTTGCGGACGACTCCCGTCTCGAAGACGCGCTTAACGGATCACCGCCTCGGCGTCTTCGATCAGCGCCGTCGCGTCCGACAACGTGTCCGCCACCTTGTTGCGAGCCCGGACCAGGCTGGTCTGCAGCATCCACAAATCTGCTCCCTCCGGCAGCATGGCGAGTTGCGGGATGTCGTACAAGATGGGCAGCATGGTGGATTGCGGGGTGTAGCCGTAGGGGTCGTGCCCGTAGGTCCCCTTGGCGGTGCTTTGCAGCGGCACCAGGAGCCGGCTCAGGCGCTTGAACGTCCGATTCAGCGTCTTGGCCGTTTGCTCGTCCCCTTGCTCCGCCGCGAACCGAGCGCGGTGGCTCTCTGCCAATGCGTCCAACCGGGTCGCGGCAGCGGCGAACACCTCGGCTCGTGCCAGGGCGGTTTCCAGGCCAACGGCCTGGCCCGGCACCTGGAGCTCGTTCAGCCGCCCCAGGATCTGGTCGGCCACCGGACGGTAGGCGAAGGGCAGCACCGGCGCAGTGCACAATTCCCATAGATAGCCAGCATAGATGCGAAGATGGACCTGCATCCAACCCCAGTCGAGCTTGTCCAGCGTGTTCTCGACGGAGTGGTGCCACCAGCCCAGCGTTGCCAGCGCGGTCTGCTGCAATTCCTGAGGCGTGAAAGCTCCTTCGGCATGGAAGGTCGGGATGCCGACGCCGAAGAACGAGGAGTCCCCGTTCTTCGCGACGCGCTTCCAGGACGTCTCCTGCCCGTCCAGCAGGCTGCGCTCGATGCGCTGATGGAAAGTCTTGAGCTCCGCGTTCGAGGACGCGCCCCACTCCGTGGTGCCGGCGCAGGCGGGCTGGTCAATCTGCAAGTAGGCGACCGCGTGTGCGCGCAGCGCGTCCCAGTTGCGATCCACGAACCAGGCGGACCCGGCCATCGTGCCGGTCTCGTGTGCCGTCCAGAAGCCAAAGGCAAGCCCCCGCCGCAGCTTGTCCCGGTGCGCGTTGAACACGCGCGCGAGTTCGATCATGCAGGCATTGCCGGCCGCGTTGTCGGTGGCGGCCTCGCCGGGCCATGAATCCTGGTGGCCGCCGATCAGGACGAAATCCTCCGCCTCCGGGGTGTCGCCCGCGGCGATCCGGCCCACGGTGATCTGGATCGGCCGCCAGCCGTTCTCAACATGGGTGCGGAACCAAACGCGCACGGGGTGCGCCTGGCTCATCTCCTTCAGCCGAAGGCCGGCCGCCCGCGAGATTCCGATGCACGGGATCGTCGGCATCTCGTCCTGGTAGTTGTCCGGGGTCGGGTTGCCCCATACCGGCTTCACGGAGCCGAACGGCACGGCCTCGTTTTCCGGATGCCCCCAATTCATCATCACGGCGCCAATGGCGCCCTTCAATCCGGCGATGCGCTGCTTCTCATGCCGGGCCGGGGAATAGGACAGCTCGGTCAGGATGATCTTGCCACGGGCATCGAGGCCCTCGTAATCCTCGAACGCGCCGGATCCCACGTAGACAAGCTCGCCCGAGATACCCTCTGGCAGCGTCAGTAGGCTGTGGCCCAGCGTGTTCGCCTGGATGCTCAACTCCGCCGGCGCGCGAACGGAGAACTCGGCATGCTCGGGGAAGCTGACGATCGCCGGTAGCTCATGCAGCACGGTGTCCTGAACACCCGCCTGCCGCATCGCGTCGCGACTGTACTCCGCCATGCGGCGGCCATTCTCGGAGCCGGCGGCCCGGTGTGGGATCTCCCGCACGATAGTCTCGACGTGCCGCCGCACGTTCACGGCAGAAATTTCGGAAACCGGCCCAGGCTCCATCAAGATGGGACCTCATGATTAGACGCGTTGGAGGCTGATCGCGACGGGCCGGGCTGTCAATTATCTGAAACGCCGTTGCGCTTCTGGGCAGGTGCGTGGCGGCCCACCCAGCCAAGCATGAACAGCAGATGGCCTGGACGCACGAGTGAGGGCATGGTCTGTGCCAGCGTCAGCAGCGGCGGCGCTTCCACCAGGAAGCGCTCGGGCGGGGCTTTGGTGCACAAATCGGGCGCCGGACGTGGGGCGGCAGCCGAGGCCGCTGTCAGGCGAAGCGTCGGGACACTGGCATACCGAGCCTGGTCATTCGGTTGAGCACCGAGCAGGCAGCCCTGGCTTCGGTCTTCTGAGCAGGCAGAGTCCGGGCGCGAAGGCCACGACCGATAAGGGCCTTGTATCTGGACATGGCCGTTTCC
>JBBSIT010000780.1:0-2367 GCA_038231995.1 Acetobacterales bacterium
CCTCATGGTTCGTGTTGCTGATGAACACGGAGGACAACCGATCGAAAGTCAGCGTGCCGTCGGGCCTCGGGTACTCGATGCGCGGGCTCGATGCCGCGGGGCGCAGGGTCTCATGGTCGGCATGGGCGTACTGGAACGTCCAGGGCGCCTTGCCGCGGAGCACGAAGGTGTCGATCGCGGAGTAGGCGATGCCGCCATACAGCCCGAAGCGCGCGAAGGACGGGCGGATGTTGCGCACGCCCTGGAGTTCCGCGTACAGCCAGCTCTCGCGGAAGCGCGTCTCGTAGCTGGCCGGCTCGGCTGGGCGGTCGCCGGCGAGCGCCTCGGCCAGGGCCTCGGCCGCCAGCATGCCGCTCTTCATCGCGGCGTGGGTGCCCTTGATCTTCGGCACGTTCAGGAACCCGGCCGTGTCGCCGATCAGCGCGCCGCCGGGGAAGGTCAGCTTGGGGATCGATTGCAGCCCGCCCTCGCTCAGCGCGCGCGCGCCGTAGCTGAGCCGTCGGCCGCCCTCGAAATGCTGACGCATCGCCGGGTGCGTCTTGAACCGCTGCATCTCCTCGAACGGCGACAGCCATGGGTTGGCGTAGTCCAGCCCGACGACGAAGCCGTACGACACCAGGTTCTCGCCCCAATGGTAGAGCCAGGACCCGCCATAGGTCGCGCTATCCAGCGGCCAGCCCACGGTGTGCTCGACCAGGCCCGGACGGTGCCGCTCGGCGGGGATCTCCCACAGCTCCTTGACGCCCAGCGCGTAGGTCTGCGGGCCGATGCCCTCGCGCAGCTTGAATTGCGCGCTCACCTGCTTGGTCAGGCTGCCGCGGCAGCCCTCGGCGAGCAAGGTATAAGGTGCGCGCAGCTCCATGCCGGGCGCGAAGTTCGGGCCGTGCTCGCCCTCCTTGGTGATCCCCATGTCGCCGGTCGCTATGCCGACGACCCGGCCGTCCTCCTCCAGCACCTCGGTCGCGGCGAACCCGGGATAGATCTCGACGCCGAGCGCCTCCGCCTGGACGCCGAGCCAGCGGCACAGGTTGCCGAGCGAGAGGATGTAGTTGCCCTTGTTGTGCATCTGCGGCGGGGTCGGCAGCCGGAAGGCGCGCTTGGCCGTGAGATAGAGGAACCGGTCGTCGCCAGCCGGCGTGCCCATGGGCGCGTCCCGGTCGCGCCAGTCCGGCAGCAGCTCGTCCAGCGCGCGGGGCTCGATTACGGCGCCGGACAGGATGTGGGCGCCCACCTCCCCGCCCTTCTCGACCACGCAGACGGCGGCGTCGGGCGCGAGCTGCTTTAGACGGATCGCGGCGGCGAGGCCGGCCGGTCCCGCCCCCACGATCACGACGTCGAACTCCATGGACTCACGCTCAGCCATGCCACCCTCATTCCTTGCCGCCCATAGGTGGGGGCGAACCAGCGGTTGCGCAAAACCTTCCATGCCATAATTTCAGCCGGCATGCTCGAACCAGACATCTCCGATGCCAGCGCCATGGCCGCCCTGCGGCTGCAGATCGAGTGGGGCGCCGACGACGCGCTCGATGCCGAACCGCTCGACCGCACTCAGCCGCGCCCCGTCGCCAGGGTTGCGCTCACGTCCCCGACGCCCATGCGCCCCGCCGCCAGCCGGCCGGCGGCGCCGGAACGGGCGCAGGCGCTCGCGTCCGCCGCCCTCACCTTGCCTGAGCTGGACGCGGCGCTGGATGCCTTCGAGGGCTGTCCCCTGCGCGCGACCGCGACGAAGACGGTGCTGCCCTCGGGTAACCCCGACGCCGGGCTCGTACTGGTCGGCGAGGCGCCAGGCGCGGAGGACGACCGTTCCGGGATGGCGTTCTCCGGGCCGCCCGGCGCGCTGCTGGACCGCATGCTCGCGAGCATCGGGCTGGACCGGACACGCATCCTGGTGACCACGCTGGTTCCCTGGCGCCCGCCGGGCAACCGCGCGCCGGCCGATGCCGAGATCCAGGCGTGCCTGCCCTTCCTGCTGCGCCGGTTCCAGTTGGTGCGGCCCCGCCGGCTGGTGCTGCTCGGCAGCGCGCCGGTGAAGGCGATCACTGGCAGCACGGACGGGATGCGCCGCCTCCGCGGGCGCTGGCGCCAGGTCGAGCTGCCCGGCTTGGAGGCGCCCATCGCCGTCCTGCCGATGCTGCCGCTCGACCAGGCCCTGCGCACGCCCGCGTCGAAGCAGGCGAGCTGGGCGGACCTCATCACCCTCCGGCTGGCCCTGAACGAGAGATAACTTTTTTGGTAACTGCCCAGGTAGGACCCATCGGACAGCGGCTTGACACGGGACTCGCGGCGTGAGTCAAGCTCTCCCTGTCGCCGTCCCCGGATCCCGAACCCAGTGCCGATGGTTGTGTGCTTCCCACCGCTGCTGCGGCG
>JBBSIT010000781.1:0-2360 GCA_038231995.1 Acetobacterales bacterium
CGGGGTCAGCCGCGCTGCTGGCGGCGGGTGGCCACTGTGGCACCGAGCGTTAGGAGCCCGGCCGCAAGCAGCGCCAGACTGGCCGGCTCCGGGACGGACGTCGCGCCAGCGCTCTGGATGAAAACAGCCGAGTCCAGGTTTCCATCCAGCGAATCGGCGATTGCCAGCTGGATGGTGTTGACCGCGGAGGTGGAGACGTTCGCGCTCGCCGTGAGGATGGTCGTCGCGCCGCCGTAGTTGAATGGCGTGTCCGGGGTTGAGTATTGCGTGAAGAAGCTGGAGTTCAAGTTTGCATTCACGCTGTTGGTCGAGACGGGCGTCGCGGTACCCGGGACCAAGGCGACGTTGGAGCCGTTCACGAAGATGCCGAGTGCGTCGCTGATGCTCCCGATGAAGGCCGGATACTCGGCCGACGCGAACACGTAGTTCAAGGACAACGTCGGATTGGCGGTCGTGAACCGGATCGTCAGCACGGCGGCGTCGAACGTGCTGTTCCCGGTGAGCGCCGACAGCTGCGCATTCCCGCCCCCCATTAAATCGGCGTTCGGGCCCCCGATGTAGTTGCCGGTGGCCGCGGACGCAACGCCGGTTGATAGGACGATCCCGGATGGGATGGTGTATTGCCCTGGATTGCCGCCGGTTTGGACAAACGGACCTGAACCAAAGTTCGTGAACAGACCGGACTGACCGGGCTGAGAACTGAGCGTGGGCGTGCCCACGATCGTGACGCTTCCCCCCAGGAGCGCCTGAGCCAGCGTCGACGCGTTATCGGTCAGATCGACGGCCAGCGGGGCCGCAGCCGCCTGGAAGCTGCAGACCGTAGCGGAAACGAGCACGGCCAATGCCGTGCAGTTCGATCGAAAACCCATCGGTGTCCTCCTGCGCTGTTCATAGGGTCGTGCCGCCGCTCCTCGATCGCGCGGCGATGTTCGGCGGATGTTGCTGAGCCGCATCGTCTCCTATCCGTTCATCGGGGCGAATACCGTGTACGGTCCCGGTTTCTTTGACGGTCGGCGTCCATGCCGGCCGCAGTTAGAGCTTTGAGCAGGATCGTGAAATGGCCGGCTGATCGGGCCGTCTCGAGAAGGTCTTTCGCGTGTGCGGCGCTGCCGAAGGCCCGAAGCCGCTGCCAATGCCAAGGGTGACCAAGGTTCATTATCGGCCTTCCTTATCCCATAGTCTCCCGGCTTTGCGGCCAGCTGCTGCCTCACCGTGCAAGCCCGGCACGGTGCAGTCATGGCGAACGGCCAGGCCGATACGCGACGTCTTCCAGCTTTCGCGGCAGACGATAGCATCGCGTCCGCAGGCCGGCTCACACGATCAATGGCCGATTTCTCTTTATGAGACCAGTGCAGGCAGATGCGCCTGTTGCGGAAGCTCCGAGGCGGGGCGGCGTGCGTGCGGGTCGCGCCCCCGATAGTCTGCGGCTCACCCGTCCGTCGCCGCCCGGCGCGCTCGGGTAAGTTGCCGGATTGCAGAGCGAAAAGGGACCAGCTCCGGAACTGGTGCACGCGGTCGAGTTGGTGCACGAGCGTGTCGAGCCTGCGTCGCGTGACAGCCGCGCGAGGCCGATCAGCGACGATTCTCTGCTTGGCTCATCATCACACCGCATGCCGGCGGCAAGCCCGCACGTGCCTGCCCGGAAACCAGCAAAGAGTCGTAACTTCTGTGCAGAGGCCCCAAGTGGCCAGGTGTATTCCCAGGTCCATCAGTGGTCCTTGTCAGGTTGGCGTAATGCGTCCCCCGTACCGAGTCGACGCCGAGCCGAGCCGGCCAGGAAGCTGGAGGGCGGCATGAGGGCGGTGATCGCTACCCGACAGGAGCCGCGTCGCTTGAGGATGGCCCAGCTCGCCCCTCCGGAACTGGAAGAGGGCGAGGTCCTGGTCCGCGTGGAAGCGGCATCGGTCAGCCGTCTAGATGTGGAGATGCTGGACGGCTGGGCAGGCCGGTTCGGGGACACCGCGGTGCCGGGATGCGATGCTGCCGGCGTGATCGTCGGCACATTCGGCAATGTTGGCAGCCTTGTGGCCGGCGACCGGGTCGCCACTGTTGCGCGGCCCGGCGCGATCGGATCCGGAACCTACGCAGAACTGGTCAGCGTTCCAGCGCCCCAGGTCGCCCGAGTGCCTGCGGGCGTGGACTTAGCGGTGGCTGCCGCGCTGGCGCTGGCGCGCTTGGCGGCGTGCCAAGCCCTGTACGCGATCATGCCGGAAGCCGGCGAAACGGTGCTGATCCAGGGCGCCAGCGGTGGTGTGGGAACGCTCGCGATCCAGCTTGCGAAACGGGACGGGGCTCGGGTGATCGCGGGCGCCTCGGCAGCCGCGGCTCGCCTATGCCGAGCACTTGGGGCAGACTTGGTC
>JBBSIT010000782.1:0-2353 GCA_038231995.1 Acetobacterales bacterium
CGGAACTGCCGATCGCAGGCGATGTACTCGGCACAGATGTTGAGCAGCTCGGCATCCGGGCTCGCGATAGCCGCCGGCGCCAGCGTGGGCGTGCAACTGCCTGCCGCCAGCATTCCGTCGGAGCCGCGCAGCAGGGTGCGTCGGGTCTGCATCATGGCTCAGATCCTCCCCACCCGCTGGAGCGCCGCCAACGCCAGAGTGTAGGCAAAATTGAGCGCGCGACCTTCTGCGAGCAACCGCGCCTGCTCCGCCGGGTCGATCGTAGGCGCCTGACCCCGCGCGCCGCACAGACGGTCCATGATGGCGTTCATGGCTTCGATGGTCGCCAGGTCCGCCGGGTCCATGCCGTCAGCCGCACCCCCAAGGTGCGCAGTCGCGGCTTTGATCACCCTGGGCAGAACAGGGGCGTCAGGTGCCGAGCGCCGCGCCTGATACTCTGACGGCTTGAGCACGCCGACGACGGCATGGATGGCCGTGAGCCTCGACGTGGGGATGGCGAACTGCCGCGGCGGGTTCAGCATCTCCACGATGATGCACACCCTCAGCTCGTCGCCGGGCGCGGATGCGTAGGGCGACGGGGGGAGCACCAGCCGCTTCATCTGCGGATCGCCCTGATGGAAGTGGAGCACCACGTAGCGCCCCGGCACCAGCGGCGCCGCGGGCGAGACGATGGCCATGTCGTCGTGCCAGACGGCCGGCTGGAGGCAGTCCCCACTCAGCACCTGGGCATAGGCCCGCGGGTCCGGCCCGTTCGGGAACATGGTGCTGTCGATGCGGACCTCGCCACGGCGGCGCGCGTCCTGCAGCGGATTGCCGAGCTGCAACGGGTTGGGCGGCTGCGCAGGCCGCGGCGATCCGAAGCGGCCCCGAGCGGGCGTGATACGGTGTTCAGTAGCCTTGGGCATGGGGGTTATCCCTTGTTCCGGGTCAGGGGCGACGGGTGCTAGGCACACCTGCCGTCCCGCCCTGCCCGCCATTTTGACGGGCTGATTGCCGGAGAGCCGCCCCGGCGCGGACGGCGTCAGGTTGCGGGCAGATCGCCCGATGCTGGCGCGATGGGGTGGAGCGCCCGGGCCGCCATGTCGCGCAGCGTTGGCGGCATGAACCCGCCTTCGGCACGATGAACGGCGCGCAGGGCACGCTCGATGGGGTGGCAGTTGCCGGGGAGCCGGGCCTTGGCCTCATCCGCGACGGCGAGCGCACCGAGCAGGGCGACCATCGCGTCAAGCAGGTCCGCCGCCTGGCCGGGCGTCACGACACGACCCCGACAGCCGCCAGGCTGGCCAGCGCCTCGGCAACCTGCCGATCGGCGACACGAAGCTGCACGGCGCAGCGGTTGAAGGCGCGGAAGGCCGTGGCGCGGCGCTGGCGCACCTGCTCAGACGTGAACAGCACGACCTTGGAGAACCGGGTCGCCGGAAGGCTGGCGCGGTTGCTGGCGCCGATGGACCGGCGGGCCGCGACATACTCGATGCGCGCGTTGTGCCGGGCGCCCTCGGCGAGCTGCAGGGCGGCTTGCGCCAGCTCCAGCACCGTTGCGGGCCGCTCGACCAGGTGCACGACGGGAGCGGGCGCGAGGACCGGGGCGGCGGCAGGAGTGCCGAACACCGATGCCGCCGTGCGGAACAGCGGGAGGGAGCGGAGAGTGTTGATCTGTGCCCGGGGATCGCGTGCTTGGTAGGTTGCCATGTTCGCCGTCCGTTTGTGGTTGCCTTCTCGTGAGTGATTTTGTAGCATCTGCCATAGGATGCCGCAAGGTGTTTTGTGGCATATGAAGGATTTTATTGCATCATGACGGGCGCACAGATACGGGCAGCGCGGGGGCTTGTGGGGTGGTCGGCTCAGCGACTGGCCGACACGTCCAAGGTCAGCCTTGCGACGGTCCAGCGGGCCGAGAAGGAGGACGGCGCCGTGCGGATGACCGCTGCCAACGTGGATGCCATCCAGCGGACCCTTGAGACGGCTGGGGCGGAGTTCATCGAGGAGAACGGTGGAGGCGTTGGGGTGCGTCTGAAAGCGCGTAGCGCGTGATGCCGCAGGAGCCCGCTGATCCCGCACTGCTCTACTTTGGAGCCCACGGTGGCCGAGTTCATGGAGGACCGAGCCGATAAGCGCCGTGGCTGCCTTGCGTGCCTCGCCCTCGCCAGCATGACGGAGCACTATTTCCGAGCCCGACCGGAGCACACCGCCGGCGGCCAAAAGGCATGCGATGCCCTGAGCGCATTCAAGGGAAAGGTCCGAGCCGAGAACAAAGCCCTCGGCTGGATCGCGACGTGGCCAACGCGACGAAACACGTCGTTCGAGGCGGAAAGCCAAACGCACCTAAGATTGGGTACGGCGACGTGAGGACTGA
>JBBSIT010000783.1:0-2346 GCA_038231995.1 Acetobacterales bacterium
CAGGAACACCATGATGACGAGCGCGATCACCGCGGCGCAGCCCAGCACGATCCACGCCAGCGTCGGCTGGATCCAGAACAGGAACGGCAGCAGGAACACCAGCGTGAACATGTCGAGGAAGGTGCCCATGAGCTTGCCGGTCAGGAACTCGCGCACCTTCCAGATCTGCATGAGCTTGTAGTTGATCTGCCCGGCCGGGTTCTTCTCGAAGTAGTCCAGCGGCAGGGCCAGCAGCCGGTTGAACACGTGCAGGTTGAGCTTGGCGTCCACCCGGGTCGACACGACCTGAACCAGCTCGCGCCTCGTGTAGCCGAGCAGCATCTCGTAGAAACCGGTCAGCACGAGGATGACGGCGAGCAGCGCCAGCGTGTTGATGCTGTGGTGCACCACCACGCGGTCCACCACCTGCATCACCAGCAGCGGCGGGATGATGGTCAGCGCGCTCAGCGTGATCGACGCCACGCAGATGTCGCGCAGCATCGGCCGCTCGTGCATCACCAGGCCGAGCAGCCAGCCGAGCGAGAACGGCTTGTCCGCCTCCGCTTGGCCGCGCGCCTGGCGCACCAGCAACGCCTCGCCGCCCCAGACCTGCGACAGCCGCAGCTCGTCTACCGCCACGGCCGCGTCGCGGCCCGGCGCGCGCGGGTCCTGCACCCAGACCACGGCGCGCGCCGGGTCGGAGGCCACGAGCAGCCCCGCGCTGCCGTCGCGCATGAGCAGCACGACGGGAGCGGACTGCGCCCGGCTATCCTGCAGCTTGAACAGCCCGCGCCATCCGATGCGTACTGCCTTGGCAACCAGGCCCTGATCCTGCACCCACCGGCTCAGCGTGGCCGGCGATGGCGACGCCTCCCCGGCAGTCGGCCGGAAATTCCGCCGGTCGAGCTCGACGCCGTGGTGCCGCGCTGCGGCGAGAACGGCCAACAGCCGCATCTCCACAACCTCGGACGCGCCGTCGCGCTCCCCGATCGTCCCAGGGCTGATCTGGCTCGCGCCTAAGTCCGTCTGATGCACCGGCAGGCTCCTCATCACCTAGAGCTGTTCCACCCAGGGTAGAATAACTCTAGCTCATTTTCCATGCGATTATTCACTCTGACCGGAGGCGAAATTGCATCCGGTCGGAGTGGAACCGCCTCGACAGCGAGTGGCTGCATGCCGCTCACGGATGCGTGTATAACACAGAGTAGCGCAGGAACGACCAGAAACGCTTAACGAGCCGGCTCACAGGCACACCGCACCCCTTCACAAAGGGCGGGACGCGTCGCAGGCTGCGGCGCAGCAACCGCGACGGAGACTCGGCTTGGCCGACCCCCACCCCGCATCCGATCCGGACGGCGCCTTCATGCCCGGCCCCCGCGTGCAGCGCGACGGCGCACAAGGCGGCCCGCTCGCCGGCCTGCACTTCGCGGCCAAGGACCTGTTCGACGTGGCGGGCGAGGTCACGAGCTTCGGCCATCCCGACTGGGCGCGCACGCATCCGCAGGCCGCCGGCACTGCGCCGGCCGTGGCGGCGCTGTTGGAGGCGGGTGCGAGCCTTGCGGGCAAGACCAAGACGGTCGAGCTCGCCTTCGGGCTGACCGGGGAGACCGTCTGGTACGGCACGCCGCGCAACCCGGCGGCGCCGGACCGCTTCCCCGGCGGATCGAGCTGCGGCTCGGCCGCCGCCGTCGCGGGCGGCGCGGTGGATGCGGCGCTGGGGTCCGACACCGGCGGCTCCGTGCGCATCCCCGCCAGCTACTGCGGCCTGTTCGGGCTGCGTCCCAGCTACGGCGCGATCAGCCTGGCCGGCGCCTGCGCGCTGGCGCCCAGCTTCGACACCGCCGGCTGGTTCGCGCGCGACGCCGCCACGATGGCCCGCATCGGCGACGCGCTGCTGCCCGGCGCCGGCGGCGGCGGCCTAGCGCCCCTGCTGCGGGTGGAGGAGGCTTGGGACGGCGCCGACCCAGCAGTCGCGGCAGCGCTCATGCCGACCCTCGGCGCCCTGGAGGCGATGCTCGGCGCGGCGCTGCCGGTCAGGATCGCGCCCGAGGGAGTTGCGGGCCTGTATGCCGGGTTCCGGGCGCTGCAGGCCGAGGAGGCATGGGCGACGCTCGGAGGATGGATCACCGAGACCAAGCCGCAATTCGGCCCTGGCGTCGCGGAGCGCTTCGAGTTCGCCGCCCGGGTGCCGCCGGCCGAGGCTGCGGCCGCGCGGCTGCTACGCCGGGCGCTGCAAGCGCGGCTGCGCCCGTTGCTGGGCGGCGGCGCCGTCCTGGTCTATCCCACGAGCCCCTGCCCGGCGCCGCTTCTGACCAGCTCGGCCGCCGAGCAGGACCGCGTGCGGGCGCGCACGATCGGGGTTACGGC
>JBBSIT010000784.1:0-2343 GCA_038231995.1 Acetobacterales bacterium
GCCGCATACCGTTCGCCAATCGCTGATGCATCTACCATCCGCAGAGCCTACGCAGTGATCAACTGCGCCGGAATCCCCTGTCCGAGCCGGCCCAGGCGCTCGGTCCCATCCGATTCAGGCATTGTTGGGCGTCGCCTAAGGTGCACTGGCTGGTGATGGGAATGAGGAAGTCGGCCTGGCGGAATGCCTTGGCGAACGGGGCGCCGCGCGCGATGCGGTCCAGCAGCAGGCGCATGGCGCGCTCTCCGGCCTCGCGCATGTCCACGTGCGGGTAGGTCAGATAGGGCGCCAGCGCGTCGCTGTGTTCCACCATCGCCGCGGTCAGGTTCGCGTGCGGGTCGAGGCTGGCGGTGACCGGCACGGGGCCAGCGATGGCGCCGACGCGGCGCAGCAGCTCGCCTTCGGCATCCGGGAAGCTGTCCACCACGGCGGCGCCGTGCAGGTCGAGGCAGATGCCGTCGAGCGGCCCGGCGTCCAGCGCCGTCGCCAGCTCCGCGCAGATCATCGCGGCGATCCGTTCGAAAGCGGCGTCCTGCACCGGGCCGGCCGGGTTGGCGATGCACCAGCCGAGCGGCACGATCTCAGCGCCCGCCGCTTCCGCCGCGCCGATCATCCCGGCAACCGCGTTAGCCGAGCTGCGCACGGGGGCGAGCATCGCCGGGCCGCGCGCGAGGGGCGGGAAGCCGCCGGGCTGGACGAAATCGGCGTAGGTCGTTGGCCGGGGCGCGAAGGAATGGCTCTCGTGCAGGAAGCCGCCGATGGCGATGCGCAGGCCGTGGGGGGTGAACAGCATCGTCAGGCCCAGGCGCTCCCGTAGTTCCTCAAGTAGCGCCAGGATACCGGCCTGCACTGACACGTCCAGCGCGCCCGCCACCTGCAGCTCCACATCAAGGGCGATGGCACGGGAGAGCGCGCGCAGGCCGGTTTCGCCGAACGATCAATCCACGTCGCGACAGGCCGTGTTTACTATTCAGGCTCATGCTACGTCCCCGCGATCGGTGCGGGACGCTGGAACGCAACCGCATCATAGGGACAAGGGCCGAGGCGCTTGCTGGCGTCCGGCGCTCACAATCGGAGGCTCGCTGGCATTGAAGGCATTCTGGGACCCGGCGCAGCTCGCGCACGCGCCGCGCTTCTTCCTGCAACGCGGGCAGATCAGGTCCAACTTCGAGGTGCCGGCGCGGGCCGAGGCGTTGCTTGAGGGTTGCCGCGGCTTGGGTCTGAGCGTGTCGCTGCCGCCGCCGGCCGAGCGCGCGGCGCTCGAAGCGGTGCATACGGCGGAGTATCTCGACTTCCTGCGCGACGGGCCGGCGTTGTGGGCGGCGCTGCCGGATGCCGGGCCGGAGATGGTGGCCAATATCCATCCCTCGCCGGAGATGCTCGCCAACGGGGCGCGGCCGAGCGGAGTCGTGATCGGCCAGCTCGGCTGGTTCACCGCCGACACGTCCTGCCCTATCTCGGCAGACACCTGGCCGGCGGCCGCTGCCGCTGCCGCCGGTGCGATCGCCGCGGCGGACGAGGCGGCTTCGGGGCGCTCGGCCTATGCGCTGGCTCGGCCGCCGGGTCATCATGCGTATCCCGCGCGCGCCGGCGGGCATTGCTACCTGAACAACGCGGCGATCGCGGCGGAGCGGCTGCGGGCGCGGGGCGCCGGCCGGGTCGCGGTGCTGGACATCGACAGCCACCATGGCAACGGCACCCAGGGAGCGTTCTGGGAACGGGGCGACGTGCTGTTCGTCTCGGTGCATGGCGACCCGAACGCCTATTATCCCTGGTATGTCGGCCATGCTGACGAGCGCGGCGCGGGGGCTGGCGAGGGCTGCAACCTGAACTTGCCGCTGCCGGCGGGGGCCGATGACGTGCGCTGGCTCGGCGCCATCGATGCCGGGCTCGACGCGATCCGCCGGTTCGGCGCCGATGCGCTCGTGGTCAGCTTAGGCTTCGATGCCTCGGCCGACGAGCCGCTGGGGTTCCTGCGGGTGAGCGACGCCGGGTTCGCCCGCGCGGGGCAGGCGATCGGGGGGATGCGGCTGCCGACGGCGATCGTGCAGGAGGGCGGCTATAATTTGCAGCGGATCGGGCCGCTGCTCGGCCGCTTCGTGTCCGCGTACGCGGGATGAGCATCGCGCGCATCCGGACGTTCGCGTTCTCCGGCATCGACGCCGTTCCGGTCGAGGTGCAGGTGCAGATCTCCTCGGGGCTGCCGGCCTTTCTCGTGGTCGGGCTGGCGGACAAGGCGGTGGGCGAGGCGCGCGAGCGGGTGCGGGCGGCGCTGACCGCAATGGGGCTGGCGCTGCCGCCGAAGCGCATCCTGGTGAACTTGGCGCCGGCGGACCTGGCCAA
>JBBSIT010000785.1:0-2341 GCA_038231995.1 Acetobacterales bacterium
CGATGACGGCGCCACGCCGGAGATGCGCCAGCACGCGGACATTACTGATCGGCACCTCAAAGCCATCGGCGGCAAGCGCGCACACCAGCGCCTCACGCGTATGGAACGGCTGCGGCTCGACGGCAACGACGCCAAAGTTGATCCGGCCACCGGGCGGCTGGCGACGGGCATCTCTGTGTCCGAGTTCCACGCGGGCGAGCGGCACTACGAGGATTGGGCCGTGGGCGTCCAGAACGTGCGCGAGTCCAATTATTTGCAGGAGCGCGTAGATGAGGTCAAAGATCCCGGTGGTCCTTCGGGCGCGCAACTTGCCGCGCTGGCCCGTTGGCAGGCTGCGCGCGCGGCCCTCGGCCCGGTGGCGGCCGAATTGCTGCTGTGGTGCGCGTGCGAGGACCGGACCTGGGTGTGGATCGCGCGCAAGCTAGGCGAGGACGAGACCACGGCGAAACGCTGGACGTGCCTGTCGCTGGCGGGGCTGGCGGCGTACTACGAGATGAGCGACCGGGTGCGGAAGCCATGAACGCGCTCAATGGTATGATGGCTCCTCCAGACCCCGATGCGGCTCTGATCGGCGAATGGGTTCGCGAAACCCATCTCGCGACCAAGCCGCTGAACAAGAAGCGGGCTGCGGCACGCACGGCAAGCGAGCGAGCCGCGATTGATGCGGAGATCAAAGCACTTCAGGATGCGTGGCATGACAAAGCCTGGCCTACTCTCCATGAAGGCTGGCTACGAGCCAACGCCCTGCACAACAGGACTAGGAACCTGCACCATCAATGGTATCTGAAGCATGGTCGGATGCACGGCACCGACGATCTGCCGCTTGACGGTTCGTATTGAACCAGAAAGGGATATAAGCGATATAACACTTGACGGGGCGACTGACCGGATGAGATCGAGCGCCCCCCGGCGGACCTACGGGTTCGTGATCGCGCAAGGCGGTCCGAGGCGCAAGCCGAAGCGGTGTCCGGATCGGCTACCGAAAGGGCACCATGCGGTGCCCTTTTTGGTTCTTATCTCTTGGTCGCGACCGGCTCCCCTTTGTAGGTCTTTCCCGCAAGCACAAGGAAGCTCATGGGTCCCAGCAAGGCAGGCGGTGGCCTGGTCGGGTCTTGGGGATAGGCGCTTTCCACCGTCAGGTTCAGGTCCTGAAGCTCCCGCTCCTCTGCTGGAGCACGCCGCAGCTCGAAGAAGATGTGATATGGCCCGGCCGAGCTGGCCACCGTGATCGAATGCACCCAGTTCCGCCGTTGCGTAGTTTGCCGCACCAGCACCTTCGGGTGGTTCATCTGCTGCAGCGCATCGGGTAAGTTCCGCGACAGATTATAGCGCTCGGCACTGAACACACGGGGGCGGCCGCCGCCGTCGGGGAAGGTGGGTGTGTTCGGGGGATAGACCGCTGCGTCGAAACTCTCCGAGAAGCAGTGATTGGCGAAGCGCACACGGATGCGCAGCGGGCGTCCGACCTTCTGGCTGACGACCAGCAGTTGAAGCGGCTCCAAGTGAGGGAAGCTGTAGGTCTGTCCTGCAACTACCAGGGGCGGGTGATACGGCGAGGTCACGATGGCGGCTCCTTGTTCATAGGAGCCTTCCCATAGTGAGCCGATTGGTCCCCTGAGCCAGCGTCGAGTGTGGTGGTACCGATCTGGATCAGGCCACGCCGCTGGCGTCGGCGACGCGCGTCCACTCGTCCCGCGCCGCCACCTCGAAGTGCTCGGCCGCGAGCCGCGCCTGCTCGGCGGAATGCCTAGCATCCGTGATCGTGCGCCGGATCAGGTCCTCCTGCTCGGCTAGCGCCACCATGAACGCCGCCGACGATGCGCCGGCCAAGGCGCGCGCGAACCTGGCGCCGGCGTCCTGGGCGGTCCTGGCGTCGTCCACGGCCAGGCGCACCAGCATGTCCACCTCGCGCAGCTCGTTCATGTGACCTCCAGGCCAGGCATCTGCCCGGCACGTATCATCTCCAAGCTCGGTGGCCAGGCGCCGCGCCACGCGCGTAGGCTCGGGCGTTCGTGCCCATAGGCTGCGATGAAAAGAGGGTCAGCTTCCTCTCCGGACAGCTTGCCGCGCTCCAGTAGAGCGCCTGCCAGCGCCGTAATTGCGGCCCAGCCGGATCGGGACCGGATCAGCGCGGCCGTCCTGCGCTCGGCCAAGATCGCGGCCTCTTTGCGCAGCGCAGCATCGGGGAACCACGTAGCCAACACGGCCCGTAATTGCTCCATGTCACTGCCTCCGCCCATCAGGGCAGCCCAGCCGGCGCTGCATTTGCGATAGCGGGCCTCGGCCACAATGCCGGCGTTGCAGCCCATCAGGTCCATCTCGACGGCGATCTGCGTCGAGC
>JBBSIT010000786.1:0-2340 GCA_038231995.1 Acetobacterales bacterium
CTGCCCGCCGCCGTCGCGGATCAGCCGGACTTGGCGGACCCCGACGCGCCGCGCCGGATTGCGGCGCAGCGGGCGGTCGATGCGCTGCGCCGCCGGTTCGGGGAGGGCGTGATCGGGCGCGGGCGGGGTTTGCCGTGATCGGGCGGGGGCGGGGTTTGACGTAAGATTCGCCTTCGCCTACCCCCGCAGCATCCGGTGTATCACCCGGTCCCGCTTGATCAGCGCGTGATACAGGGCGCCGGCGATATGCAGGACGATCAGCGCGAGGAGCACGAACGCGACAGTCGCGTGGACCCGGCCGACAGCCTCGGCGAATGGCTTGTCCGGGGCCACGAGCGAGGGCAAGGGAATGAGACCGAACAGACGGACGGTGGCGCCGTAAGCCGACGCGGCGGTCCAGCCGAGCAGAGGCAGCACGATCAGGATCACGTAGAAGGCCCAGTGCGTCGCCCGCGACAGCAGGCGCAGAGCGGGCGGAAGGTCCGCTAGCGGCGGAGGCGGCGTGTGCGTCAACCGCCATGCGAGCCGCAGCAGCATGATGAACAGGATCGTGGACCCGACCGAGAGATGCCAGTTCGTCAGGCTGTCCTCGGCGGTCTTGGGCAAGAGGGAGGGCAGCACCAGGGCGATCGAGGCTTGCACGACCACCAGCAAGGCGATCAGCCAGTGAAAGGTCCGGGCCACAAGGTCATAGGGCCGCGCAAGCTCCGCCAGACCTGTTTCAAAGTGCCTGCTCGCCATAAACCGGTTCGTCATGGCCCATCATATCACTCATCTGGAAGCAGACAGCATCGGAAAGCACTACAACATGCCAGCAGCATGCCGCTCCATGCGTCCTGTCTGCTGCCGCCGCACCTCGCCGAGTTCAGACGCGCAAGCAGAATAGCTCTCGCTGCCAACCGGCATGTTGAGCCGTCGGCAGACACTGTGGTTCTCGGCCTCCGCCTCCATGGCGATCTCCTGCTCGTGAGCAGCGTAGAGGCCAGGCCCGTTCATGAATGCCCACAGCACCACGGCGAGCCAGAGAGAGCCCAAGGCCCACCAGGCATTATCCGTCAGGAAATGCTGGCCCGAGCGCCAGCTCCTCTTCGCGCGCATAGCCGCCTCCACTGTCCAGGATGCAAGCTCATCTCGACCGATACGTCCGGTGGCAATCATTGCAAGCCTGGCCGGTGGCTTGGTACGCGGCCGCGAACCCGGGCTGATCGCCAGCGCTCGCGGCCTTGCCCAGCGTAGCCGCAGCCTCGCCCAGGGTGGCGGCTGCCTTCACGAAGCCTGCCCGGTCCGACCAGATACCTGGCAAGGCCTTCGTGTCGTGGCCACGGTCCGACCCTGCCGGGAACAGGCCGGGGATCGCTCTGCTCCAGGCGAGGATGGCGTCTGCCGCATTCTTGAACGGCTTCACGTCGGCCTTCGCGTCCACTGCCCGCTTCATGTCGCCCATGAGCGCGAATTGCAGGTCCATGCCTGCCTGCCGCGCCGCGATGAACGCGTCCGGCGGCGCGCTGATCCCGCCGGCTCCCTGGGCCATGGCGAAGCCGGCCGCGCCAATGGTCAGGCACGCAGCGCAGAGAAGGACATGCCTCATGAGCTGCTCCCGGATGCGACTTCGAGTTTCAAGGTCAGGTCCCGGCGCCAGGCACGAAACACAGGATCCCGAGCACCTTGCTCCAGCAAAGCACGGCCTGGCCCGTCGGGTTGTCCGTACGGTACAGGATTTTGTCGGGAGGAATACTGACCCAGCGGTCCCCGAGCCGAGCCTCGAAGTGGTCCAGTGCCATCCGGTGCTCGACCGTGCGGCAGTCCGCGCGCGAGCAGCACGAAGCGTTCGTGTCCGGATCGACCAGGCTGTCGAACCAGTCGGCGAAGGCCGGGTTGGCATTCGGCGGCGGCGCCGCGTAGCCGTTTCCCGCGGTCAAGAGCGCCATCGCCGCTGCCGCGATCCCAAAATAGAGGTGCATGGTTGCGCCCTCGGAAGCTGACGCAACAGTACGCTCATTATTTGTATTCTGATAGCGGAATCTTCCGGCTCCGCTCCGAACCCGCCGGTATCGCCGCCGGCGCGGCCGGGATCGCGCTGTCCGGCTCGGCAGCGATACCGGGCTGCTGTTCGGCCCTTGAGGGCCTAGCGGTTCAGCAATGCGGCTCCGAGAGGGAGAACTCGCTCATTTTGCCCTGCATGACGAAGTCGGTGAAGTCCATCTGCAGGTCGTCGGCCACGCCGTTGGCCCAGTAGCGCATGCCGACCTCGTAGTCGGGGTTCTGCGTCGCCTTGCTGCGGTCGTAGAACGCGATCCGCACGCGGCCGCTCGGCAGGGGCGCCAGCGCGGAGTAGGTCGA
>JBBSIT010000787.1:0-2322 GCA_038231995.1 Acetobacterales bacterium
GATCAACGCGCCCGCGGCGAACACGTCGGGATACGCGGCCAACAGCGACGCCGCCATGGCGCCCCCGGCCGACAGCCCCGTGACGAACACGCGCCGCGCATCCAGCCGATGCTCGGCCACGAGATGCGCCACCATCGCGCGGATCGACGCCGCCTCCCCGCCGCCGCGCGCGATGTCGCCGGGCTGGAACCAGTTGAAGCACAGGTTCGGGTTGTTGGCGCGGACCTGCTCGGGCAGCAGCACGGCGAAGCCCTGCCGGGACGCGAGCTGCGACCAGCCGCTGCCCGCATCGTACCCGGCCGCCGTCTGCGCGCAGCCATGCAGCGCCACGACCAACGGCGCGCCTGGCGGCAACCCGGCCGGCACGTAGCTGAGCATCCGCAGCCCGCCGGGGTTCGGCCCGAACTCGGCCGTTTCCCGAAGCTGCGTGGCGTTCGGACCGGGCGCCGCGGCCTGGCTGCGCTTGAGGCGTTCGATGGTCTCGGCGAGTCCAGGCATGCCGGTGCCTCCTGTACTGGGGCGAGGGATCTGGACCGTATTCCAGGTCCAGGCATCGCGCGAGAAGCTTATGCTGCATTGCAGCATAGAGTTCATGCACGACGCCGCGCCAGTCTATTCCGCGTCGGGCTGCCGCTCCGGCGCCGCCTCGGCGAAGGCGGGCAGCGCCGCGTAGGCCGCCTCCGCCTCCAGCAGCCGCGGCCAGGCGGGCGGCGCGTCGAACCGCCGGGCATTGAAGAGCTGCGGCACGAGGCAGACATCCGCGAGCGTCGGCGCCGCCCCAGAGCAGAACGGGCCTGGCTGCCCCTGCACCAGCGCCTCGCAGGCCGCCAGCCCCTCGGCGATGGTGTCGCGCGCCCAGGCCTGCACCACATCCTCGGGGAGACCGAGCCCGCGCAGCCGCGCCAGCACCTTCAGGTTCTGCACGGGATGGATGTCGCACGCGATCGCCAGCGCGAACGCCCGCACCTGGGCGCGCGCCAGCGGCTCCGCCGGCAGCAGCGGTGGCTGCGGGATAGTCTCCTCCAGGTATTCCAGGATCGCGAGCGACTGCGTGAGCACGGCGCCATCCGTCTCGAACGCCGGCAGCAGCCCCTGCGGGTTGAGGCGGAGGTACTCCGTCGCCCGCTGCTCGCCTCGACGCAGGTGATGGAACGCGTGGTCCGCGGCGGCGGCCTTGAGGTTCAGCCCGATCCGCACCCGCCAGGCCGCGGTCGAGCGGTAGTAGCCGTGCAGCGTCGGCGTCATGCCGCCCGGTCCTCCCGGGCCGACCGGCGCTTCTCCTGCACGTCCCGCAGCGGATGGAAGCTGCGCGGCTCCATCTCCGTGCGGAGCGCCTTGCAGGGCGGCGGATTGTTCTGCAGGGGTGCGGACATGGCGGGTCTCCTATGCCGGACGACGGATGCTTAGCAGATGAATTGGCCGCCTTCCGGCAGCTCGTCGAACCCGATGGGAACTCGGGCGGCGCCGGCGTGCAACTCTGCCGGACCAATCCGCCGCTGTCGAACAGAGCGGGCGTCTCGCGCAGGTGTGACTGCCCGTCCTGCAGCCTTGCCCCGTGGCAAGCCGGTTAGGGCCAGCACGCGCGGACGCCGCGCGACAACGGGAGGGACCCAGCGATGAACCATCTGTCCGCCGAGATGCAGGCCTGCATCGAGGAGTGCCTGAAGTGCCATTCGACCTGCCTGGGCGAGGCGATGAACCACTGTCTCGAGGCCGGCGGCAAGCACGTCGCCCCGGACCACTTCAAGCTCATGATGGCCTGCGCCGAGATGTGCCAGACATCGGCCAACCAGATGCTGATCGGCACGCGCCATCACAAGCACACCTGCCGCGAATGCGCGGAGATCTGCGAGGAGTGCGCGAGAAGCTGCGAGCAGGTCGGCGACATGGACGAGTGCGTGCAGCAGTGCCGCCGCTGCGCCGAGAGCTGCAAGCGCATGGCGGCCTGATAAAGCTGCTCGCCCCTCGGAGAAGCAGGGCACGGTCAAGCTGACCGTGCTTGTCTTATGACGTTCCCGTCCAGATCGGCCAGACTGGGCTGCCAGCGCGTTCGCAGCGCGCTGGCGGCGGGAGGGGACGGGTCGTGAAAGTGCCGGCCGTTGCGGGTCGCCCTAGAGCTTGACCACCTCTCTCTTTTCCTCATGGCCTGAACGGATGCCATTTCCGAAGGAAATCCCACGGAGCGATGCCAGCGAAGCTGGCAGGGGCGTTGCGGCCCGAATGACAAGCCCTCAACCGCCAGAAGACGCTGCACGCCGCCCGGCTCAAGCGTCACAGCGCCCAGAGGCTCACGCAGACCAAAACGCAGATCAAAGCCATCGA
>JBBSIT010000788.1:0-2321 GCA_038231995.1 Acetobacterales bacterium
ATGACGGACCTTCTCGCTCCTGAGCCGCACGAGACGGTCCTCGAGATCGGCACCGGCCTGGGTTATCAGACAGCGGTCCTGGCAGAGCTCGCGGCCCGGGTCTGGAGCGTCGAGATCATCGAGGAGTTCGCGGGCGAAGCGAAGGCGCGCCTGCGCCAGCTCGGCTATGCCGCGGTCGGGGTGCGCGTGGGCGACGGTTCTCGCGGCTGGGCCGAGCACGCACCCTACGACAAGATCCTGGTGACGGCGGCGGCCGAACGGCCACCGCCAGCGCTGCTCGAGCAGCTCAAGCCGGGCGGGCGCTTGGTCCTGCCGCTCGGTCCCGACGAGGAGCAGCGGCTTACGGTCATCGACAAGGACACGGCCGGGCACACCCGTGCTCGGGAGGTGATTCCGGTGCGGTTCAGTCGGCTCGAGATGGTCCTCTGAACGCGTGGGCGGCGAGGGTGACCTCGCCCTGCTGCGGAACGCATTGCGCGGCCTTGATCGGGACAGGCCGCCTCACGATGCTGGTAGGCATGATCCTTGATGACGCTCTGCGCGACCTCGCCACGACCGGCAACGAGTTGCCCCGTGATGCCATGCGGTGGGCCCTCAACCACTGGGACGAGGCCGGTCCAGGCTTCGTCACGTTGCTGGACGCCTACGCGAGCGGGGCGGACCGCTCCGAGCAGACCGAGCGCGCCCTATTCCTTGCCATCCATCTCCTGGCCGAGAAGGCCGAGGCGGCCGCCTTTGGTCCCTTGTGCCGGCTGTTGCTGGACAGGGAGGCCTCTGACCTGATCCTCGGCGACGCGATCACCTCCACCCTGCGCGGCATCCTGATCAGCACCTATGACGGCGACCTCGCGGCGTTGCAGAGCGTCATCGAGGCGCAAGATGCGGACGACTTCGTGCGCGAGGGCGCTTTGCTCGCGCTGGCCTACCTCACCCGCACGGGCCGGGTGCCGGAGGCGGAGATGCGCCCCTACCTGCTGCACCTGTTGGCCGAGATGCAGCCGCAAGCCGAGCATTTCGTCTGGATCGGGTGGCTCCTCGCCGTAGCCCATCTCGGCTACAGCGACCTCGCCCAGCAAGCCGAGGGGCTGATCAAGCGCGGGTTCATATCCGAGCGGGATTGGCGCATCGCCGATTTCCGCAAGGACCTCAAGCGCACGCTGGACGACCCCGAGCGCATGGCGGGCTTCGTCCACGACCGCATCGGCCCGTTCACGGACGCCGTCAGCGAGCTCGGGGCGTGGGCCAGCTTCTCCGGTGAGGACCAGGAGGAGCGCGAGCTGCCCGAGCTTGAGGTGGAGCAGCCCTTCATCAATCCTCTGCGGGGGATCGGGCGCAACGACCCCTGCCCGTGTGGAAGCGGCAAGAAATACAAGAAGTGCTGTCTGCCATGAGGCAGAGCTACCCTGGCCAGCCTCGTATCCGGGCTTTTCGGGCCGATGCGGTTATGTCATCGGCACCGATGGACCAAGGTCTATACAGCGCCCCGCCGACCTGAACCGAAGAGGGCATACGATGCCGATCTACGCACTTGACGATCACGCGCCTACCTTGCCGGAGGCTGGCAGTTATTGGATCGCACCCGATGCACACGTGATCGGGCGCGTGCGGCTCGCCATCGACGTGGGCATCTGGTTCGGCGCCGTGCTGCGCGGCGATAACGAGCCGATCGAGATTGGGGAGCGCAGCAACGTCCAGGAAGGGGCGATGCTGCACGCCGATCCGGGGTTCCCTCTCACGGTCGGCGCGGACGTCACCGTGGGTCACCATGCGATCCTGCACGGTTGCACGGTGGGCGCTGGCTCGCTGATCGGCATGGGCGCCACGGTGCTGAACGGCGCCCGCATCGGGGCAGGTTGCCTGGTCGGCGCCAACGCGCTGGTGACGGAGGGCAAGGTGTTCCCGGACGGCTCCCTGATCGTGGGGTCGCCCGCCAAGGTGATACGGGAGCTGGACGCCGAAGCGATCGAGGGCCTTCGCAAATCGGCGCTCGGCTATGTGGCGAACTGGCGCCGCTTCAACGCAGGATTGCAGCGCCTCGACCCAGGCCGCTAAGCGGGTACTAGGCGCCCGCTGGCCGCGGGGCCGCATTCTCACGCCCGGCGAAACCGTGATGCCGGCCCGGGCGGCCGGCGCAACATTCCAAGCGCTGCGTATTCCGGTGATCCTGAACGACCAATCCGGGTTCATCCGCGTTTTTGGTGCAACTGGATGGAACATAGGCGGATCAGGGGCCACATAGGACAGCTGTCTCCGGAGGTCTGATTTCTGCCTTGTCCCGCCATCTTCTGCCGCTGATCCCAGCGGAGCTTTCGGTCGTGCAG
>JBBSIT010000789.1:0-2313 GCA_038231995.1 Acetobacterales bacterium
AAGTCGTGCACACGGCCCCGCGCGGCGCCGGGGCTCCGCCGCTGACGGCCGCCAACGTCCCGCCGATCTCCGCTCAGCCCGGCGCGCTGGCCATCACCTTCGCGCCGCGCGCCGTGCTGATCCCGGATTAGGGCTACACATGGAACGAAGCCCGTCCTAGCCTTTTGGTGAAACGAAGGAGGGTCCCGTGCATCGCCGCACTCTGCTGAAGAGCGCCGCCGCGTCCGTTCTCGCCGCCCCCGCCATAGCGCAGCCCGCCGCCACGGCGACGCTGCGCTTCGTGCCGCAGGCCAACCTGGTGTCGCTGGACCCGATCTGGACCACCGCCACCGTCACCGCCAACCACGGCTACTACGTCTATGACACGCTCTATTCCGTGGACGAGCGGATGCAGCCCAAGCCGCAGATGGCGGAGGGGCACGAAGTCTCGCCCGATGGCCGCATCTGGCGCATCCGGCTGCGCGAGGGGCTGCGGTTCCATGATGGCACCCCCGTGCGCGCTGCGGATTGCGCCGCCAGCCTGGACCGGTTCTGCAAGGCGGACGAGTTCGGCAAGCTGCTGGGGCGCTCCGTCGATCGCTGGGTCCCAGCGGACGACCGCACCCTGGAGATCCGGCTGACCCGGCCGTTCCCGCTGCTGCTGGAGGTGCTGGCGAAGCCCGACTCCCGGGTGCCGTTCATCATGCCGGAGCGCATCGCCGCGACCGAGCCCACGAAATCCATCACGGAGGTGATCGGCTCCGGCCCCTACCGCTTCGTGGCGGATGAGTTCGTCTCCGGCAGCCGGGTCGCCTACGCCAAGTTCGACGGCTACGTACCGCGGTCGGAGCCGCCGAATTGGGGCACCGGCGCCAAGGTGGCGCACTTCCCGCGGATCGTCTGGAACATCATCACCGACCCGGCGACCAGCTCGGCCGCGCTGCAGAACGGCGAGATCGACTGGTGGGAGAACCCTATCGCCGACCTGATCCCCTCGCTCGCGCGCAACCCGAACATCAAGATGCAGGTGCAGAACCCGGCCGGGCAGATCGCGGTGATGCGGCTGAACAATCTGCAGGCGCCATTCAACGACGTGAAGATGCGCCGCGCCGTCGTGATGGCGGTGAACCAGCGGGACTACATGGGCGCGGTGTACGGCGCCGAGGACGCCTCGGTCTGGCGCACCTGCTTCAGCATGTTCCCCTGCGGCACGCCCTTCGAGTCCGAGGCGGGCGCCGGGCTGCTCATGCGGCCGCACGACCCCGACCGGGTGCGCGCGGCGCTGAAGGACGCCGGCTACAACGGCGAGAAGGTTGTGATCCTCAACCCGACGGACTTCCCGACCATCGGGCCGCTGGGGCAGGTGACGTTCGGCGCGCTGAAGCAGGCCGGCATGAACGTCGAACTGGCGGAGAGCGACTGGGGCACGGTGATCCAGCGCCGTACCTCGCGCGAGCCGGTGGACAAGGGCGGCTGGAGCATCTTCCACACCTGGGGCGCCGGCACCGCCTGGTCCAACCCGGCCGTCTCCGCCATCGTGCGCGGCTTGGGCAAGGAGGGCTGGTTCGGCTGGTGGAGCAACCCGCACGTCGAGGAGATGGTCGGCGAGTGGCTGGACGCGCCGGACGAGGCCAGCCGCAAGCGCCTGGCCGAGTCGATCAGCCAGGAGGCGATGGAGGGCGTCGCCTCCATCCCGCTGGGCCAGAGCTACATCCGCACGATGTTCCGCAACAGCATCACCGGCGTGCTGCAGGGGGCGGCGCCATACCCGTGGAACGTGCGGCCGGCCTGAGCGCCCGCTTGAGACTGCGCTGCACCGAGGCGTCGTCGTGCGGGGATCACGGCCCGCGGATCGGCGGCGTGAGATGCAGCAGCCGGTGCATCAGCTCTATCCCGGCCTCCCGCGAATACGGCGGCGTGTCGGCGCCGCTCTCGGTGCGGGCCGGCCCGGCGTGGGCGACGGTCGGCGACGGGGCGGCGCGGGATCGGGCGGCGCAGGGCTGGGCGGCGCGGGCGCACAGCGCCTCGATATCCCGAGGCGTGCGGCGCTTCCAGGGATGATTGCCGAGCAGGGACATGAGGCCGAGGTCGCGGCAGATATCGGCGATGATCTCGGCCACGGGCCGGCCGTCGATGTCGTCCTCGAGGTCCGGCGCGTCCAGCCGCTCGGACAGCTCGGCGTGCAGCGCCTCGGCCTCGGCGCCGTCCGCCTTGCGCTGGATCACGTCCTCCACCTCGCGGAGGATGCGCCTCCGCGCCGCGACGCGCCCCTGCCCGGCGGCGGCCTCGTGCGTCGGAAGCGGCTCGGCGACCTTGCGCGCGAGCGCGACCGTG
>JBBSIT010000790.1:0-2306 GCA_038231995.1 Acetobacterales bacterium
GTGGCCGCCGAGACCGGCGTCATCATGCTGATCTACCTCGATCACGCGCTCCATGCGGTCACCGCCGAGCGAGCCGCGCAGGGCCGCGCGCTCACCCGCGCCGACCTGAGGGCGGCCATCAGGGAGGGCGCCGTAGAGCGGGTACGCCCGAAGATGATGACGGTCGTGGCCATTATGGCGGGGTTGGTCCCGATCCTGTGGAGCACGGGGACGGGCTCGGAGGTCATGCGCCGAATCGCGGCCCCCATGGTCGGCGGCATGGTGTCCTCGACCGTGCTGACCCTGCTCGTCATCCCGGCGCTCTACGCGCTGGTCAAGGGATGGCGGCTGCCGGATGCCGCGGATGCTGCCATCAGCGCCCAGCAACAAGGAAGCATCGTGCACCATGCGGCCGAATAGGACCGCAACTGCTGCAGTCAGCTTGGGTGCGTAACGAGAAAAGGGAGGCGCTAGTCATGCACGAGATGATGAACGGCGGCATGAGCGGGATGATGTGGGGCATGGGTGCGGTCGGCGTGCTGGCCGTCATCGTGCTGGTCCTGGTGGGCGCGGCGCTGGTCAAGTACATCTTCTTTCGTTAACCCGGTGCGATGCCGGCGAGCCGTCGGGAACGTCGGCCGAGTGAACCAAAGTCGGCAGGGGGAGGAAGCCTGACTCATGGACGGCAGGGCTGACTCTTGATGGCTCCAACCTGGCGCACGCGTGACCATGCGGCGCCTTCCGTGTTCAGGCCGGAGCACCTGCTGCGCGAGGCGCGGCGGCAGCGAGGCCTGCCCGTGCGTGACGTGCCCGAGGTCTGCGCGCTGGATTCGGACGGCGACCTCGTACGCCACCTGCGCCGGACCGGCCAGGCGCGGCCGAGCCTGGGATGGGCCTGCTATCATACCGAGCTGTTCGAGTTCGATCTCCCTGGCGGCATCACCGCTGGCATCGTCGGCTGTGCCGTTGGTGCGCCCTTCGCGGTGCTGGTCGCCGAGCAGCTTTTCGCATCCGGCTGCCGCTACCTGGTCAGCATTACATCGGCCGGCAGGATCGCCGATCTCAAGGAGCCCCCCTATGTCGTGCTGATCGACCGGGCGCTGCGGGACGAGGGCACCAGCTCCCACTATCTGCCGGCAGAGGCCGGTCAGTTTGTGCCGGCCCCGAACCCGGCGCTGCTTGAGTATGTGGAAGCGGAGCTGCGGGCGATGATGGAGCTGGCCGGTAACCATCTCGGCGCGGGCCTCTGTCGCGGCGCCACCTGGACCACGGATGCACCCTATCGCGAAACCGAGGCGGCAATCGCGGCCGCCCGGGCGCAGGGTGCGCTCGCGGTCGAGATGGAAGCCGCCGCCCTCTATGTCTTCGCCACCGCGCGCGGCGTGCCGGTAACCTGCTTCGCCCACGTCACGAACACCATGGGCCAGCAAGTGGGCAGCGAGTTCGAGAAAGGCGAGGCGGACGGCACCGCCGTGGCAGTCTGTCTGATCGAGGCATCGGCGAAGGCGTTCTATGCGATGACAGACGGACAGGGCGCGGAAAGGGTGCAGCGGTGAAGGTGAACCCGTTCGCCGACGCATGGGACTTCCTGATCGGCGCGACGAGCGACCATCAGGCGCTTGGGGCAGCGCGCTACGCGTTCGTCTTGCTGTTCATCGCGTTACTTGTGGCCAGCGTGGCCATCGCCCGAGCGAATTGGCGGGCCGATCCGGCACAGCGCTCGGCCGTCCACCTCTGGACCTGGCTGTTTCGCGTGCTGATCGGCGCGATGTGGTTTCAGGGCGCGTTATGGAAGCTGCCGTTCCCCGTGTCCGGCGGCCTGCGATATTGGACGGAGCAGATGGCGGCGAACGCCGCATTCCCGGTCGTCGGGGCGCTCGTGACGGACGTGATGCTGCCGCACATGGCGATCGTGGACCCGCTGGTGTTCCTGGCCGAACTGGGACTTGCGGCCAGTTTCATCCTGGGCGTCGCAGTCCGGCCCATGGCCACGCTCGGTGCGCTCTACGCGCTCGGCCTCTGGATCGGGCTGTACCGGCATCCAGCAGAGTGGCCGTGGGAATACATCTTCCTGGCCATCGTGCAGGGCCTGTTCGCGCTGCATTCGGCAGGTCGCAGGCTTGGCCTGGATGCAGTCCTGCCACGGCGAGTCCGGCAGTCAGGGCGTCTGGTGTCGGTGAACAAGTAACGTAACTGCCCAGGTTGTCGCGGAAAGCTCAAGTGATCCGCAGTTCGGCGACCAGGTTGTCGGGTTGGCCTGTCAGGGCGGCCAGCAAATCCCAGCCCTGCTTTCTTGCGGTTGAGATCAGCGTGCGGAGGACGGCGAA
>JBBSIT010000791.1:0-2305 GCA_038231995.1 Acetobacterales bacterium
CAGCCAGTTGATGTCCGCCACCGGCGGGTGATAATCGCCGAACAGGATGAGCCGGTGGTCGTCCAGGTCCTCCGGGCGCTGCGGAGTGCCGTGCTGCTTGAGGTAGAACGGCGCCGCGACCACGAGCCAGTGGATCTGCATGAGCTGCCGCTGCACCAGGTCCGGCTGCTTCGGCGCATGCATGCGGATCGCCACGTCGGCCTCGCGCATGGACAGGTCGAGGTCCCCGTCGTCGAGCAGCAGGGTGACGGACACGTCGGGGTAGGCGGCGAGGAAGCCTTGCAGCCGGGGCGCCAACCAGGACGAGCCGAAACCGACCGTGGTGGTGATCTTGAGCCGGCCCGCGGGTTTCTCCTTGCTCTCGGTCAGCAGCGCCTCGGTCATGGCGAGCTTGGCGAACACCTCCCGCACGGTGCGGTTCAGGCTCTCGCCCTGCTCGGTCAGGATCAGGCCGCGGGCGTGCCGGTGGAACAGCGGGACCTGCAGCGCCTCCTCCAGCGCCGAGATCTGCCGGGATACGGCGGACTGGCTCAGGTTGAGCGCCTCGCCGGCATGCGTGAAACTACCCGCGTCAGCGACCGCGTGGAACACGCGCAGCTTGTCCCAGTCCATCGGCTTGTCCGCTCCCTCTTTCCGGCCCGCGACTCGTAGCGCGTCGCCGATACCCTAAGCGCGCTATGCGGCCGTGTCCTCCGGTTTACGATGCGGTGGCGAAGCTATTCCGCGGCCTGGGCGGCCGGCTGGGCCTGCAGCGTGAGGAAGCGGTCGGCCTCCAGCGCTGCGATGCACCCCGTGCCGGCGGCAGTGACGGCCTGGCGCCACTGCTTGTCCTGCACGTCGCCGGCCGCGAACACGCCGGGCACGTTGGTCTGCGTCGTGCCCGGCCGCGTGAGCACGTAGCCCTCGTCGTCCATATCGAGCTGCCCGCGGAATACCGAGGTATTGGGCGTGTGCCCGATGGCGACGAACACGCCATCGACCGCCAGGTCGCTGACGGCGCCGCTGCGGACGTTGCGCAGCCGCACGCCCTGGACGACCTCCGGCTGCCCGCCGCCGATGATGTCCTCGACCACGCTGTCCCAGATCACGCGCACCTTCGGGTGCTCGAACAGCCGGCGCTGCAGGATCTTCTCGGCGCGCAGCGAGCCGCGCCGGTGGATCAGGGTGACGTGCTCGGCGAGGTTCGCGAGGTAGAGCGCCTCCTCGACCGCGGTGTTGCCGCCGCCGATCACGCAGACCTGCTTGCCGCGGTAGAAGAAGCCGTCGCAGGTGGCGCAGGCCGACACGCCCGCGCCCTGCAGCCGCTTCTCGTTCGGCAGGCCGAGCCAGCGCGCCTGGGCGCCGGTGGCGATCACCAGCGTCTCGGCGAGATGAACATCGCCCGAGTCGCCCACGCAGCGGAACGGCCGGGCGCTGAGGTCCACCAACATGATGAGATCGTGCACGATCCGGGTGCCGACGTGCTCGGCCTGTTTGGCCATCTTCTCCATGAGCCAGGGCCCTTGGATGGCGCTCTCGAAGCCCGGGTAGTTCTCGACGTCGGTGGTGATCATCAGTTGGCCGCCGGGCTGCAGGCCGGTGACCAGGGTGGGCGCCAGGTTGGCGCGGGCGGCGTAGATCGCCGCGGTGTAGCCGGCCGGGCCCGCGCCTACGATCAGCACTTGATGGGTGTGGGTCTGCGGCATGGCTGTCATCCGTGGTTGATCCGACCATATCGGCGGCCGCGCGGACAGGGCAAGGCAGGCGCGCGCGAGTGGCTTTGCAACGCCGGGTCACTGTAATATTATTGCGCGGGCATACGCGAATCGGAAACGGGTTGATGAAGCTGCAGACAGGGGACTTGCCGGAACTGGACGCGATCGACCGCCGCATCCTGGCCGAGCTGCAGCGGGACGGCCGCATGACCAACGTGGAGCTGGCCCGGCGCTCGGACATCACCGCGCCGCCCTGCCTGCGCCGCGTCCGCCGGCTGGAGGAGGCCGGGATCATCCGCGGCTACCACGCCGATACCGACCCGCAGAAGCTCGGCTGGGAGATCGTGTTCTTCGCGGTCGTCGGACTGGACAGCCAGAAGCAATCGGTGCTGGCGGGGTTCGAGCAGACGGTGGCGACCTGGCCCGAGGTGCGGGAGTGCCACATGATCCGCGGCGGCGGCGATTTCCTGCTCCGGCTGGTGGCGCGCGACACCAGCCACGAGAACCAGCTGACCCAGCGCCTGACCGGCTCCCCGACCGTCAGCCGGGTGCAGACCTTGCAGACCATTCGCACCAGCCGGAGTTTGGCGGGGGTGCCGCTGTAGAGCGGA
>JBBSIT010000792.1:0-2297 GCA_038231995.1 Acetobacterales bacterium
CGTCAAGGGACGTGAGCAGTTACCATTCTCCAGCCCAAGAGCGTCCGCAATAAGGTGACCGAATCTGCCATATATCCGATTTGCAGGAGCTGCCGTTCTATAGCCAAGTTTTTGCGACATCTCGGACGCCTTGATCCCGCCGCCCAGCCGAATTTGGGCCGCGAACGCAATACTCATAATCTCGGCCATATGCGGCTTCAGCTCGGCCCAGACTTTCTCCAGCGCATCGAGGTATTCGGCCGCCGTTGGCGGCGTCTTGCTGAGATCATCTACTTTGCGCACGGGCCGCATACGGGAGGTACGGCGAGGCGATCGCGACATGTCCTATTCCTCCCCGCCACGCTTGGCTGTGTCGGATGCCAAGCCTTGCTCTCTGGCGGCCTCCTCGCGTGCGAAGTGGACCTCATAGCGCCGAACCGCGTCGGCAACATCGAGGTCCTCAGGCACCAGACAGTAGATGCACTCGTCGTTGCCGCTGCCCATCTCGACGAGCTTCCAGCCCGGCTCCCAAGCGCCGTCAGTGTCAAGCTGCGCGGCGAACCGCTCCAGCACGGGCCCCGGTGGATCGTTATAGTTCAGGGCCGGCAGGGCAGGCAGGCTACGTGGCCGCATCTGCTCCATGATCTGCGCGACCATGTCCGTGACGACCAAGGCACCCTCCTTCCAGTCGCGGACAGATTTAGGCAGGTGAACATCTTTTCCCACCGCCCACTCCAGCGCCTCCTCGGTGCCTTCGTGGTACTCATAGCGTAGCGGCACGGACTGACGGCGCTTGCGGCTCTTGCGCGGTGAAGCGCGACCGAACAGCCCGGTCGCGATCTGGTCCGCCATGAGGTCCGTGGCAGTTCGAGCCTTGGGCGGCTTGGTGGTGCGGGTCACGAGGCGTCCTCCGCCGTGAGTGGCATAACTTACGCTACTGCAACGACCCCCAGCGATCCACGGCCGGTTCCGCTGCGGCCCAGGCCCAGCCTTCGGCCCGGCGGCACAGCGTTATCGTGAACAGGCTGCGGTCCTCTCCGTCCACCACGGCGAACACGACCTCGCGGCACGTCGTGAGCGGCGTCTCGAACTCGCGCGTCACCAGCAGCGTGCCGCGCGCGTTGTCGATCGGGATGGTGTGGCGGATCGCCCAGGCGCGTTCCTCGTTCAACGGGGCTGCGCCGGCCGCCTGTGCGATCGCGTCCTGCTCGCCGGCCTGGCGCTGGCGGACCACGTATTTGCGCAATGCATCGAGGGCGGCGCGCACCCCTATGCCGACGGCGAAGCCCACGGCCGGGTTGCCCGTCACGGCGCTGGCGCCCCCGCCGGCGGCGATGGCGGCGAAATCCGACACGACGTTGCACCCGCCGAGCACAGGCAGGAGGAGCGCGATGCCCAAACCCCTCATTGCAGGCCGCTCCATCGCTCCGTCGTCGGCTCTGCCGCGGCCCAGCGCCAGGCGTCCGCATCGCGGCAGATCGTGGTGGTGTAGAATGCGCGCCGGGGCACGCCGCGGTCCTCGGTATCGACGGAGAACACGACTTCCTTGCAGCGGAATGCCTCGGTCCCGAACACGCGGCTGACAACGAGCTGCCCCTGCTGGTCGGCCTCGATGGGGATGCTGTGGCGGATGGCCCAGGGTGCTACGGCGCCGGGGGCGAGCGGACCGGCGGCGGCGGCGACGGCGTCCTGGGTCCCGCGGCGGACGCGTCGCTCGACGTAGCGCAGGCCCTCCCGCGCGAGGGTGCGCACGCCGAGGCCGATTGCGGCCGCGCCGGCGGCGCTGTCGGTGACAGCCGACGCAGCCCCCGCTCCGGCGACGCCCGCGAGATCGGCCGTGCCTTCCCGCAGGAGCGAGCTGCAGCCCGCCAGGCCGATCGAGGCCGCGGCTATGAGGGGAAGCGCCGCCCGTCCCGGGCGAGGGGCTTGGAGTCGCATATGCGCTTTGAGCGCAATGCGGCCTGCCCGGTCAACAGTCGGCTTACCCGCCGGTCAGGCTCATGTGCCGGGCGACGGCGGGCGCGGTGCTGCGGCGGTCGATGATGAAGTCGTGGCCCTTCGGCTTGCGGCTGATCGCCTCGCGGATGGCGTCGTCGAGCTCCGGGTCGCTGGCGCCGGCGCGCAGCACGCCGCGCAGGTCGGCCGCGTCGTCCTGGCCGAGGCACATGTAGAGCGTGCCGGTGCAGGTCAGCCGCACGCGGTTGCAGCTTTCGCAGAAGTTGTGCGTCATCGGCGTGATGAAGCCGATCCGCCGCCCGGTTTCCTTCACGTCGAAGTACCGGGCCGGACCGCCGGTGCGGTAGTCGGTGTCCTCCAGC
>JBBSIT010000793.1:0-2288 GCA_038231995.1 Acetobacterales bacterium
CCTCGGCACGGAGCGGAGCGCGGGCGGCAACAGGTCCTGCGGGTTGCCCGGCATGCCGCCCACGCCGTCGAAGAAGAAGCGGCATACGGCATCCAGCCGGCGGACGATCTTGTCCGCTCCCTCCTGCGTCTGGGCGTAGGGCGTGAAGCCGGGCGCGAGCGAGGGGCTGTGATAGTGCAGCACGAAGCAGCGCTGCTGGCGGGCGAGCATCGCCCGGATCAACGCGACCTGCTTGGCGGCCGGCACGCCCTCGGGCGTCAGCGTCACGGTCTCCAGCAGGCCGAGCCTGGCCAGCGTGCCGGGTATCCGTATCGCTTGCAGCGTGGGCGATTCGAGATGACGCGTGAACCCGCCGAAGCGGGAGGCGAGCAGGCCGGTCGGGCCGCGGGTCATCGGCACGGATATGAGACGGCCCTCCAGGAGCGACCGCCGGGTCGTGCCGAAACGCCGGAAGTCCGGCCCTCCCTGCGGGCTGAGGTCGCGGCCCGGCATGATGCTGAAATCCACCGCTATGCCGTGGTCGGCGATGAGCTGCAGGGTGTTCGGCCCGACGCCGTAGCGTCCGGCCTTGAAGAACCGCGGCGTGACCTGGAGGTTCCTGCGGATCGCATCCAGCAGGACGGTCAGCTTGCGGTCCTCCAAGTCGGGCGGGAGATTGCCCGCGAAGCTGTTGCGGACCGAGAGCGTCTCCTCGAAGGGCGGGTTGGTCCAGGGATGCAGATGGGCGCCGATCTCGCAGCCGCCGCGGTCATGGATGGCGCGCAGCGGCGTATAGCCGGCGGGTTTCGAGGCGACGGGATAGTCCACGACGTAGATCGGGCGCAGGCCGTAGCGGTCGAACACCGCCTGCCCGCGCTCCAGCGCCGCCATCGCCTCGACTCCATCGTGCCGGTGGTCGAACGGCTTGCCCCAGTTGAACTCGGCCTCGGTGTCCACCACGACGTACAAGGTGGGCGGGCGGTCAGCCTCCTCCGGCACGGGCTCGTAGCGGACGCCGAACAGGCTCATCGCACCCTCCCGGGTGGCGGCCGGCTTCGCGGCTGACCCGGCGCCTTGCAGGACCGGCAGCAACGCGCGCTTGAACGGGAACAACCCCGAAGCGACGGCTGGCAGGGCCTCCGTCCGCAGGAAGCCGGCGCGCCTGCTCCGGGCGAACGGCGGCGGCGGCGCCGTGAGGGCGCCGATGCGGCCGGACCGGATGGCCGAGCGCACCGCCTGCCACCAGATGTCTCCGGCGTGGCGCAGGATTGCCGCCCGGTCGTCCGACTCGACGCCGTACGTCTCAAAGAAGCCGTCGGTCATGCGGGACAGGACATCGCCCAGGCGCCTGACCGTTCGCTCGTCCTCAGCGGGCTTGCCGGCCATCACATGGGTCGCGATCAGGGACGCTGCGGCGTCTGCGTCAGGACCGAACCAGCGCCGGTACGGCGCCGCGAGAATGCGGGCCGCCTTCACGATCATCTCGGTCTCGTGCTTGAACGTGATCGAGCCGGAGTGGCGGCGGTAGAGGATCAGCGGATCGTCCAGAAACGCGACGTCGGCGACCTGCATGATCCGGTGATGCAGGTCGAAGTCCTCGGCGTATTTGAACTCCTCCCGCAGCAGCACGCCAAGCTGGCGTATGACGCTCGCCCGGTACATCAGGGAGGGATGGACGAGAGGGTTGCTGACGTGCAGCAGCCATCGCACCAGCAGCGGGGTCGGGTCCGCCACCCGGCGGCCAGGCCGCAATTCGCCGTCCTCGAGATAGCGGCTGGCCGTACCCATCAGCGCGACGGACGGGTTCGCGTCGAGGAACGCGACCTGCTTGGCAAGGCGCGTGGGCAGGCTGATGTCGTCGGCGTCGAACAGCGCGACGTATTCGCCCCGCACCTCCTCCATCGCCCGGTTCCGCGCCCCGACGACGCCCCTGTTCTGCGGGTTGCGCACGACGCGCAGGCGCGGGTCGCCGTAGCTGGCGAGGATGTCGGGGGTGCTGTCCGTCGAGCAATCGTCCACGACGATCAGCTCGAAATCGGCAAAGGTCTGGCCGAGGATGCTCTCGACGCTCTGACGCAGATAGGCGGCTGCGTTGTAGGCCGGGACGATGACGCTGACCTTCACCGCGTCACCACTGTGCAGCAAACCCGATGGCACGAAGGGAGCCTCCTCAAGCAGAGTCCATTGTCAAGTGCAGCATGGCTACCTGCGCATGTGGAAGGAAGAGTGCAAGTCATCATAGCTAAACCACGTCTAGCTTGAGACCCGTAGTTTCTCCTCCTCGGGATCGAGGTGGTCCTTGACCCAGA
>JBBSIT010000794.1:0-2266 GCA_038231995.1 Acetobacterales bacterium
CGCTGCCATGAAAGAGGTAATTGAGCACTACGTAGGTCAGTACCGCCCCGCCGAACATAACAAAAGCGAACCCGACCACGCTGGCGAACTGCAGCGGCAGAGTACTGAACCCGGTCATCAGATTGAGCGCGTGCCGGATCAGCTTGCGGACCGTGTAGCCGGACTCCCCGGCCGCGCGCGGCTCGTGACGAACCTTGACCGCTGTGAACCGTTGCGTTGTCCAGGTCAGGAGGACGTCGATGGAGACCGATGGGCTCCGATAGTCCCGAAACCCGTCTCGTAGCCTCGTCCGGAACACACGGAAGGCGCTTACGTTGCGCGCGGTCTCCGCCCCCATTGCGCTGGCGAGCGCGAGTTTGGTCAGGCGGGAGGCGAGGTCCCGCAACAGGCCGTGCTGTTCATGCTGCGGGGCGCCGTACACCACATCGTATTCGGGGGTGAGTGCCGCGAGCAGGGGCCCGATCTCGGATACCGGGTGCTGCAGGTCGTCGTCCATGGTCAGGATCAACTCGTGACTCGCGGCCCGAATCCCGCAAAGAATAGCGTTGTGCTGGCCGTAATTGCGGCTCATGCGGATGCCGCGCACCCTTACGTCCGCCCGGGCCAGCTCCTCGATCACCGCCCACGATTCATCGCCGCCGCAGTCCTCGACGAAGATGACCTCGAAGCGCCGCCCGAGCGCGGCCATGGCGGCCGAGAGTTGCTCGTAAAGCGGGCGGAGCGTCTTCTCGGCCCGGTAGACCGGGATGACGATGGAAACCGCGAGCATCGGAAGCTGGCCTTTTTCCGCTTGGTGCAACTCATGGTCGCCGGCACTCAGCCGGGTCGCAGCGCAGCCGACGTTTGCGACCGCCTGCCGGAAGTTGAAGTTAACCTACCCTGGCAACGACAAGGCAGCTAGTCCCGACCGGCACACGGCCGCCGCCCGCAACCCGCCTCGCCTCCGCGTTGAGCATGGCGTCGATCACACGGGCGGAGAACCCGCCCGGAGTGTGCTCCGCTTCCTGGCGCTCAGGCATCGCCTGGCGCAAGCCCAACCAGGTCGGGACGGTCCGAAGCAGGAGCACGAGCGGCGGAAGCGGCGCGAATAGGTAGGTGGCGTGTTCCAGCTCATATCCGGCGCTTCTCAACACCCGACCAAGCCGCGACAAGGTATAACGACGGAAATGCCCGGCCACGACGTCGTCGGTCGAGAACAGGAATTTGTAAGCCGGCACCGTCATGAACAGCCGGCCGCGACTTCGCAGGACGGAGCGCACTCGGCGCAGCGTGCCGAGATCATCCTCGATGTGTTCCAGCACGTCGAACATTCCGGCTGCAGCGACGCTCGATGGCTTGAAGGATACGTCCTCGAGCCGGGCGCAGATGACCTGGTCGACGCCGCGCCGGCGAGCAGCGAGGGCGCCCGCCGGTCCCGGCTCCACCAAGGTGCACGGAAAACCGGCGCGGATCGGACCTTGTGCCACAAACCCATTGCCGCCGCCGATATCGAGGAACGGCGCTCCAGGCGCGAATCGACGCGCCAGGCTGATGATGCAGCGGTTCCGGTGCCTGAACCAGAACGAACCATCCTCGATCCGCTGACAGGCGAGATTGCCGTCGGCCGGATAAGAGACTGGGCCTCGCTGCCCACTAAACCAGATGCCGTCCCGTCCGAGCTCAAGACCGCCGGCAAAACTCGGAACATCGAGCATCATAACACAAGCTTGCCGCCCCTCCGGTGCTGGCCGACATAACCGACAAAACAGCTTCTGGAAAGCTGCAGCCGCTTTGAGCGAGGCCAGAAAGGCGGCCCGAGACGAACTCCGGGCCACTTGCGAGCCAGTCGCGCCTGCGCTTTCTTGCCGACCGGCGGGCCTTCGCTCTACGTCTCGCCTCGAATCTTTGGCGTGAGCACGATTCGGCCGGACAATTGCTTGCTGGCGCGGTGCGCCGGTCGGCACCGGGGTTGCAGGGGGGACGATTGGCGGCGATTGCAAGGTTGGGGGCGGCCGGGTTCCTGTGCCTGGTGGCCGCGTCATTTGGTCTCGCCTTTTGCCTGCCGATCTATACGGACGAGCTGGGCTGGAAGCTGGTCCAAGCCCGGATGCATCTGGACGGGGGCGCCAACCTCGTCCTGATGCCGACCTGCGGCACGCTCGGCGTGCCCGTGCCGGCTCTGCTGCTGCCGTTCCGGTCGTTGGACAGCCTTCTCTACGAGCGCATGACCGATCCGATGTTCCTGCGCTGGATCGGGACAGCCGTGGGGGTGGGCGGCGTGCTGGTC
>JBBSIT010000795.1:0-2252 GCA_038231995.1 Acetobacterales bacterium
CGCCGCAGCGCCGCGTCGAGGATGGCGCCGCCGGTGTTGTCGAAATAGACGTTCAGGCCGTTCGGCAGCACGGCGGCGAGGTCGGCCGTCCTGTAGTTGAACGCCTCGTCGTAGCCGAACCGGGCGCGGCAGCGCGCGACCTTCTCGTCGTCGCCGGTGAGGCCGATCGTCCGGCATCCGCGGATTTTCCCGATCTGCCCGACGAACCCGCCGACCGACCCGGCCGCCGTCGAGACCAGCAGCGTGTCGCCGAGGGCAGGCCGCCCGAGCTCCGTCAGCGCGAGATAGGCGGTCAACCCGTTGATCCCGAGCAGGCCGGCATAAGCGCTGAGCGGCACGGCCGCGCGGACGCGCATGAGGATGCGGCTGCGGTCGGCGGCGGCGTAGTCCTGCCAGTCGAACCAGCCGTAGAGGTACTCGCCCTCGGCCACCGCCGGGTCGTTCGATTGCACCACGACGCCCACGGCGAGGCCCCGCACCGGCGCTCCGAGCGGGACCGGCTGGGAGTAGTTGGCCTCGGCCGAAGCCCAGCCGCGCTGCGCCGGGTCCACCGACAGATAGAGGTTGCGGACGAGGAACTGATCGGGGCCGATCCCGGGGATGGCGGTCTCGTCGAGGCTGAAATCCGCTGCCTGCGGCACGCCTTGCGGCCGCCGGACGAGCAGGACGCGCCGGTTGCCCGGCCGGAGCGAGTAGGCGGGGATGTCGGTCGGGCCATTCATGCGCGTCTCCGTTTTCGGCGAAGAAGGGAAGCTGCCCGATTGCCGGGAAAGCCGAAAGCACATATTACGCAAGCTAACTTGTTGGCTAAAGCGGCTTCAAGCTGATCGGACCTGCGCTTGGGTCCGATCAGCTTGAGTCGCGGCGTCAACGGGTGACTGGCGCGGGTTCAGTGTAACTGAACCCGCTCCAGACCAACGGAACAGGGGAGAGAGCGGTGGATTTCCAGCTTTCCGAGCAGCACGTCGCGATCGATGAGGGCGTGAGGAAGGTCTGCGCCGGCTTCGACGACGCATACTGGACCGAGTGCGAGGAGAACTCCCGGTTCCCGGAAGAGTACTACCGCGCCATGGCGGAGGGCGGCTGGCTCGGCGTCACGATGCCGGAGGCGCTGGGCGGGGCGGGACTCGGGGTGACGGAGGCGGCCGTGATGATGCAGTCCGTAACGTCGAGCGGCGGCGGGTATTCGGCGGCATCGGCCATCCACATCAACATGTTCGGCCCGCACGCGATCGTGGTGCACGGCACGCCCGAGCAGAAGGAGCGCTGGCTGAAGCCGCTGATCCAGGGCGAGCAGAAGGCCTGCTTCGGCGTGACCGAGCCCGATGCCGGGCTGGATACGACCAGCCTCACGACCTTCGCCACGCGCACGAACGCGGGCTATCGCGTGAAGGGCCGCAAGATGTGGACCTCGACCGCCCAGGTCGCGGACAAGATCCTGCTGCTGACCCGCACGACTCCCAAGAAGGAGTGCAAGCGGCCGACCGACGGGATGACGCTGTTCTACACCGATCTCGACCGCAGCAAGGTGGAGGTGCGCCGCATCCGCAAGATGGGCCGCAACGCCGTGGACTCGAACGCGGTGTTCATCGACGACCTGTTCGTCCCCGACGAGGACCGCGTCGGCGAGGAGGGGCAGGGCTTCAAGTACATCCTGGACAGCCTGAACCCCGAGCGGATCCTGGTGGCCAGCGAGGCGATCGGCGTCGGCCGGGACGCGCTGCGCCGCGCCAGCCAGTACGCACGCGAGCGGGTCGTGTTCGGGCGCCCGATCGGCCAGAACCAGGGCATCCAGCACCCGCTGGCGGAGTGCTGGACGTATCTCGAATCGGCGTACTGGATGGTGCTGCGGGCGGGCTGGCTCTACGACAACGGCCAGTCCTGCGGGGCGGAGGCGAACGCCGCCAAGTTCCTCGCGGGCCGGGCCGCCTTCAATACGGCGACGCAGGCCGTGCTGACCCATGGCGGGATGGGCTATGCCCGCGAGTATCAGGTGGAGCGCCTGTTCCGGGAAGCGATCCTGACGCGGATCGCGCCGATCACCGAGCAGCTCATCCTCTCCTTCCTCGCCGAACGCGTCCTCGGGCTGCCCAAGTCGTATTAGGTTAGCCGCCGGCGCGAGCGTGGTGCAGGGATCAGATGATTGGTGCTGAGGCGCTGGGCAGCGTAGGAGTTCGGCTCCTCTCCTGATCCCCGGATGCCAACTTTGCCGTTCAAGCTGAACCAGGACCGTCGCCACCACATCCCGAGGC
>JBBSIT010000796.1:0-2241 GCA_038231995.1 Acetobacterales bacterium
CAGCACTCCACGGGCGGCAAGGCGCGCCTGGGCCGCATCACCAAGGCGGGCAACGAGCAGCTCCGCATGCTCCTTGTCCTGGGCGCGACCTCGATGGCGCGCCGCGCCGGGCAGTGGAACAGCGCGGCCGGGGCCTGGGTTAGAGGCGTGCTCGCCCGCCGCCCGGCGCGGCTGGCGACTGTGGCGCTGGCCAACAAGATGGCGCGCATCGCCTGGGCGCTGATGACGCGCAAGGAAGAGTACCGCCCGTTCGGGCGTGCCGCCGCTGCGGCGGGTGCGGCATGAGCGGCACGCTCCCGCAGGCGCGCAACCGATCCGGGCGCGAGCCCGGCTGATCCGGCGGGAGGCACTGTTCCGCGTGATGGAGGACTGCCGACAAGGGCAGTTCAGGCAACGCCGCGTATTCCCTCGCGCCCAGAGCGCGTCCCGGAGATTGGCGCCTGACACGCAAGCGCACACCCATCATGGCCAGCGGCCTCGGCCGCACCAGCACATCGGCCGCACCAGCACAGGCCGGACATAAGGGCGCGCCCGACCGGATCCCTCGCCAACGCTGAACCATGCTTCACGCCAAAGACGACACGCTATGCCATCAACGCAGAATGAGTACTTGCATTCCCAGGCCGTCCACATAAGGGAAGCTCAGCGAAGCTGACAGGGGCGCGCGCAGAAGGAGATCGGCACAGCGCTCTACCGCGCCTACCTGCAGCGGCTGATCCCCGAGGTGCGCGCCATGCGGGCCGAGATCGACGCCGACGCCGAGGGCTTCCCCGACCTGCTGGCGCGCTCGGCCGAGGTGTTGCGGGCCGTGCTGGGCGAGGCGCTCGGCGAGCTGCCGGACTGGGCGAGGCCGTTGGGCTTTGCCGACTACTTCGGCATCCGGCACCGCCGTTTCCGGGACCAGCTCGAGGCCATGCTGGCGGACGCGGAGGAGCGTGTGGCGGTGAACCGCAGGGCAGGGGAGTTCACGGTCAGCTTCGGCGGCGACACGAACCAAGCCGCGCAGTTCGCCCGCAGCGTGCCGGACTTCGTGCTCAAGGGCCGCTTCGCCGACGTGGTCCGGTTGAACCTCGCCGCGCTCGAACAGGAGATGGGCTTCTCCGTCCGCCAGACCCGGGCATGGTGGCAGCGGCTCGTGCGACGGTAGGTCGGATCGTGCGACCACCTTGCGCCCCCGCCGGGTCGGTCCCCTTACACATGAGGAACAGCCCGCGAACTCTGAACCGGATGAAGCGTGTGCCGTCGACCTGGCAAATACGTGCGAGCCGCTGTCGATGACAGGGGAACATCTGACCCGGAGGTGGTAGTCTCACGCCATGAACGTCGCCCTGCGCAAGCCGATGACCGTGGACCAGTTCCTTGCCTGGGAAGAGCGCCAGGAACAGCGCTACGAGTTCGACGGCTTTCAGCCGCTCGCAATGGCCGGAGGGACCGCCGCGCACGCGGCCATCCAGCGCAACGTCATCATCGCACTCGGCGTGCGACTTCGCGGAAGGCCCTGTCAGCCTTACGGCAGCGAGTTGAAAATCGAGGTAGCCGGGCGCATCCGCTATCCCGAGGCGTTCGTCGTGTGCACGCCGGTGCCGCCGCGCTCGAAGGTGGTCACGGACCCTGTGGTCGTCTTCGAGGTGCTGAGCGATGGCACCGCGAACGACGACCTGGTGGTGAAGAACGCCGAGTATCGGGCAACCCCGTCCATTCAGCGCTACGTGATCCTGCAGCAGACCCATGCCGGCGCGATCGTGTTCGCGCGCAAGGGCGAGGACTGGATCACCGAGCTGTTGTCCGGTGACGAGGCGATGCTCCGGATGCCGGAGGTCGGGATCGAGGTGCCATTGGCAGAGCTTTACGCCGACTTAGACCTCAGGGCTGAGCAGGAGGATTGACCGCGGGATGAAAAGGGAGGTGAAACGTTAGTAGCTTGCCGATACCGGCCGGAGAGGTGGGCCAGAGTCGCGCTTGTCCAACACATGTACTAACCGCGTCCAGAGTGATAATGCAGAGCGTTTTTTGCTTAGCGGCGCGGTAAGCAGACGTTGCGATTAGCGCTCTGTGCCTGGGGCCGCGCCGGTGAGCAAAAAACGGATTGGACTAAACGGCGCGTAACTGCCCAGGTAGGACCCATCGGACAGCGGCTTGACACGGGACTCGCGGCGTGAGTCAAGCTCTCCCTGTCGCCGTCCCCGGATCCCGAACCCAGTGCCGATGGTTGTGTGCTTCCCACCGCTGCTGCGGCGCCCG
>JBBSIT010000797.1:0-2233 GCA_038231995.1 Acetobacterales bacterium
AACGCCTGTCTCTGCCCGGGGTCGCTCCGGGCTGATGAATAATGGCGGCTAGAATTGCAACCCCGTTAGCATAAAGCCAAGTTCGCCTAATCTTGTATCGGCGCGGCGTCATTGGGCAAAGCTAGCACCACAGCACCTCATGTGATGTCAGGTGACATCACTACATACGCTCCGAGGTGCAGCGAAGTCACAGCGCGTAAGGTAACAGCGCGTCGTGGGCTGTCGATCCGCATAGAGTGCGATCAGGCTGGGTTGTCGCGACGGCACCGACGCGCTTCGTCCGTCGGTCAATTGGGGTGTGGCCGTATCTTCGCACTCATTCATGTCGGATCGGCGTCCGTAGGCGCCTTCCGTGATGTTGCTCCGCCGCAAATTGCCCATCTCGAGATAGGGTGCTGTCTCGACAGACTTATGCCGCGAATGCCGCACCAGATCAGCGAGCTGCAGCTGACGGCGATCCGCGTCGGCCAGCAGGCTGCGCCGCAGGAAATGGCCGAAGAAGCGCGCCGGGTCGAGACCGGCATGCAGGGCGGCCTGTTTGAGCAATCGGACCATGACCTTATCCGCCATCGCCGTTCCGGTCAGCTGCCCGCCCGCGGTCATGCGGCATATGAGCGGGATCCTGGATACAGGCTCGGAGGAGGGCAGGGGAGGGGCTCGGCTCCGGTCTTGGCTGCACGCCAGTCCGCGTCCGTGCGTCGGACAGCAATCCATCCATCGTCGGCCGCCAACGCACAAAAGTCCGGGTCGCGGTTGACCTGACCCCCTCGAAGTGGCGTGCCGGAAGTGAGAGTTTGGCGGCATCTTGGAGGGGATTGGGATGGGTCAGAAACACTACAAGCCGGAGGAGATAGTCGCCAAGTTGTGCCAGGTCGAGGTGGATTGGACAGGGAGCCTACAGCACTCCGCTGACTGGGTGTGCCTCGAATGGGGTCGCCGAGTTCGAGGTACTCGTCGAGCACGGCGTAGCTCTTGTGACGGCGGAGCTGCTTGAGCCGGGTTGGGTGCACGCCGCGGTCCATGCCGGTGGTGAGCACGCCGCGCTTGAGGCTGTGCCCGCCGAGCGCCGCCCGCTCGAAGCCGACCGCGGCGGCGCGGCGCTGGACGATGCGGGCCACGGTGCAGGCATCGATCGCGGCGGAGCCAACCACGGGGCAGGGCAGGGCGCCTGTGCCCGCCTGACGCCGCATGGGCGGTTGCCAGATGCGCCGGAACACCGCACCCTCAGCGATGCCGGCCCCCGCCTACTAGCGGCGCAGCGCGCGCACCGGGCAGAGCAGGGTGGTCCCAAAGGGGATCGCGACGGTGACGCTCCTTCCGGCGCGCTCGCCCTTGTAGCGGGCCAGGGTGAGGCGCAGCCCGCGCTCGCGCGCCTCGAGGTGCTCGACCCGGATCGCGGCCAGTTCGGCTCGGCGTGGCGCAGCGCGCCGGCGAAGCCGACCAGCAGCAGGGCGCTGTCGCGTTCCCTGGTTCATGCGAAGGCACCGGTGGCGCCTTGGCACACCCCGGTCTGGCTCCTGGTTCTTGAGAGGGCCGTCTTGCCTCCCGGACATCGCGCCTGAAGCGTTAAGCGCTTCCGAGAGCCCCGATCGCTCACTCATCTCGGTCTGACGTCGACCCGAACACTCCCTCGGTGACGTTGTTGCGCCAAAGGTCGGCGGGGCGTAAGCGGTGCTTCGCGGCCCTGGATTTACCGGCTTGACGGCGCGTTGGCGGCTGATTTGGCCCATTGCCAGGGCATGAGTTCGTCGATGCGTGCGTTTGGCCAACCGTGGACGAGGCGGGTCAGCAGGCCGGTGAGGTAGGCGTGCGGCTCGACGCCGTTCAACTTGCAGGTCTCGACCAGCGACGCGACCGCTGCCCAATTGGCTCCGCCCTCGTCGCTGCCGGCGAACAGCCAGGCTTTCCGCCGTTGCCCAGCGGCCGGTCCACCTGCTTGGCCGCGTGCTTGGTCACCAGCCCACGCGCCTGCGCGAGCGCCTGGCCGATCACGGCCACCGCCAGCGACGCGCCCGCCATCACCCCCAGCGTCGCCCCAGCCAGCCCATCGACCCGCTTGGCGTGCAGGTCATGCCCATACAGCCCGTCGATGAACCCACGGACTTCCTCAAGCCGCCTGCGCGAATGATCCGCATTGCCCATTTCGATGCTCCAACCCAGCATGAGCCGAAGCAGCTACACAATCCGCCCGAATCGCGGCTAGCCCCAATACTGTTCACTTTGTGATCCGGAT
>JBBSIT010000798.1:0-2225 GCA_038231995.1 Acetobacterales bacterium
CTGCGAGGCGATCGCGAGGGTGCTGTTGCTGGACGATGACACCGTCCGCACGTGGCATTGCTTGTATGAAGAGGATGGGATCGAGGGCCTGGCGAGCTTTGGCTACGAGGGCAGCGCATGCCGCTTGAGCGACGAGCAGCAGGACAAGCTGAAGGCTTGGATCACCGAAGCGTTGCCGCGGACGGCGCGTGAGATGACCCCGATCGCGTCCTCACATCCGTCAGTTGGCGTTGCTGCTCGCCCCACCGCACTCTGGCCTGCCCTGCTCGCCTTCTTTCTCGGTTCTGTCTTCATTCTCGGCGCCGGGTTCAGCCATATCGGGGCGGTCCACAACGCCGCGCACGACGCCCGGCACGCGGCCGGGTTCCCGTGCCACTGACCTTGCGCGGAGTCCTCCTGACCGCTCTGGTGTCGGGGCTGCTCGCCGGGCTCGTGTTCTTCGGGGTGCAGTCGGTCACGACGCGTCCGTTGATCGTGCAAGCCGAGATATACGAGCAGTCCGAGCTGCACGCGGCGGCGTCCATGCAGAGCCACACGACGGATGTGCACGGATGGGAGCCGGAGGAGGGTAGCGAGCGCACCGCCTATACGCTGGCCGCCGACGTTCTTATCGGCATCGGCTATGCGTTCCTGCTTGTCGGGGCCATCAGCCTGAGCGGTCGGACCATCTCCCTTGCGTCCGGCCTTGCCTGGGGCGCTGCGGGCTTCCTGGTGTTCACTGGGGCGCCATCCCTGGGCCTGCTGCCGGAACCACCGGGCGGGCACCCGGCGGCTCTCCTTCTCCGCCAGGTATGGTGGCTCGGGACCGCCGGAGCCACGGCCGTGGGTCTCTGGATGCTCGTGATGCAGGATCGGCGCTGGCTACGCGCTGCTGGAGTGGCATTGCTCATCGTGCCGCACTTGATCGGCGCGCCGCAGGCCACGGGCGCGGAGACCGAAGCGTACGCCGCGCTCTCTATCCGGTTCGTCTGGGCTTCATTGACCGCGAACGCGGCGCTCTGGGTCACGCTCGGCCTCGCCGTGGGATGGCTCTTTCCCTGGTTCAACCGCGTCCCGCTCGCACCCTCCTTGCGGGCGCGAGTCTAGGCTGCTCGACTTGGTCGCTTGCTATGAACGACGGCGACACGCTGGCTGACACCGCTCCGGCGGTGACCGCACGCAGCACGCTGGTCGTGCTGCAGCTCAAGGCACCCGGCGAGAAAGCTCGCAACCTAGTCCGCTCGACTTCAACGAAGGGCGTTAGGGCAAAGCCCGCATCCATCTGCAAGGAGGCCCTGACATGACGACGCTCCCCGACGTGTCGCGGCAGGGCAGCCTGTGATCCGCACCCTGAAAGTGGCCTGGGGCAGTCTGGCTATCAGCTTGGTCGTCCTCGCCTTGAAGGCGGCCGCATACTGGGTGACAGGCAGCGTCGCCCTCTACTCGGACGCCCTGGAAACCGTGATCAACGTGGTCGCGGCCGTCGGGGCGCTCGTGGCCCTGTGGTACAGCGCGTAGCCCGCTGACGCCAACCACCCCTACGGCCACAACAAGGCGGAATACCTCAGCGCCGTGGTCGAGGGCGCGCTGGTGCTGGCGACGGCGTTCGCGATCGGGCGCGAGGCATGGCTCGCCTGGGAGCACCCGACCCCGCCGGAGACGCCGCTGCTTGGGCTCGCGCTCAACGCTGCCGCCGGCGTGATCAACCTGGTCTGGGGCTTGGCGCTGATCCGCCGCGGCCGGCGGTGGAAGTCGCCGGCTCTGGTCGCGGGCGGCCAGCACATCATGACGGACGTATGGACCACCGGCGCGGTGCTGATCGGCTTCGCGCTGGTGCCGCTCACGGGCCGGCTGTGGATCGACCCGCTGGTTGCGGCGCTCGTCGCGCTCAACATCCTGTGGACCGGCTATCGCATGCTGCGCGAGTCGGTGGGCAGCCTTATGGACGAAGTGGCCGACCCGGGTGCGGTGGCCGACCTGCACCGGGTCATCTCGGAGCACGCGGGTGGCGCCATCGAGGCGCACGCGCTGCGCACCCGCACGGCGGGCGCGTGACCTTCATCGAGTTCCACCTGGTGTGCGCTGGTGAACTGCTCTTCGCGGGTGAACTCCAGCTTCACGGGCCGGCCGGTCTTCAAGGCGGCGAGCACGCACAAATCCTCGGTGATCATTTCCTGCTTGCCGCCGAAGCCGCCGCCCACCCGCTCGGTAAAGACGTGCAGATTGCGCGCCTGCAGGCCGAACAG
>JBBSIT010000799.1:0-2222 GCA_038231995.1 Acetobacterales bacterium
CCACGTTCTCCAGCGCCGTCATGTGCGGGAACAGGTTGAAGCGCTGGAACACCATGCCGGCCTTGAGGCGCTGGCGCGCGACCTCGCGCTCGCTCAGCGCGCGCAGGCGGTCCCCGTCGCGCTTCAGGCCGGCCAGCTCGCCATCGACCCAGATCGCCCCGGCGTCGATCGCGACCAGCTGGTTGATGCAGCGTAGCAGCGTGGTCTTGCCGGAGCCGGAAGCGCCGATCAGGCACAGCACCTCGCCCTCGGCCACGTCCAGCGAGACGCCGCGAAGCGCTTGGACCGATCCGAAGCGCTTCTCCACCCCGCGCAGGGCGACGAGGGGCGCGCTCATCGGTTGCCCCGGGCGAAGCGCCGCTCCAGCAGCGCCTGGAGCGGCGTCAGCACGGAGACGATCAGCAAGTACCAGAGCCCGGCGACGATCAGCAGCTCGATGACGCGGGAGTTGGCGTAGTAGATGTTCTGCGCGTTGTGCAGGACCTCGGAGTACTGAATCACGCTGGCGAGCGAGGTCAGCTTCACCATGCCGATGAACTCGTTGCCGAGCGGCGGGATGATCACCCGCATGGCCTGGGGCAGCACGATGCGGCGCAGCGCCCGCAGCCGGGTCATGCCGATGGCCTGGGCCGCCTCGTGCTGCCCCGCATCCACCGAGAGGATGCCGGCGCGCACCACCTCCGAGGTGTAGGCGCCCTGGTTGATCCCCAGGCCCAGCAGGGCGGCGACGAAGGGCGTCATGACGTCCACCGTGCGGGCGGACCACAGGCCGGGCAGGCCGATCGTGGGAAAGATCAGCGCCAGGTTGAACCACAGCAGCAGCTGCAGGATCACCGGGGTGCCGCGGAACAGCCAGGCGTAGCCCAGCGCTACGCCGCGCAGCACCGGGTTCGGCGACATGCGCATCACGGCGGCGGCGACGCCCAGCGCGATGCCGAGTGCCATGGCCAACACCGACATCACCACCGTGTTCCGCACGCCGCCCAGGATGGCCGGGACGGTCAGGAAGCGGCCGACATAGGCCCACTCGATCTGTCCCTGCGCGAAGGCGCGGCCGAGCAGCGCCAGCAGGAAGACCATTGCGGCGACCGCGGCCCAGCGGCCCAGGTGCATACGGCGCACGACCAGCAGGCCGGCGATCCCGGGCAGCGGGGCGAGTCCGTCCTTGCCTCCCTGCAACGCCAGCGCCGGGTCGTTCACTTCACCGGTTCGCCGTTGATCAGCGGGGCGGTGACCGCGTTGCCGGGGAGCTCCCACTTGGCCAGGATCCGGCCGTAGCTGCCGTCCTGGATCAGGGCTTGCAGGGCATCTGCCACCGCGTCGCGGAACTCGGTGTCGGATTTCTTGAACGCGATGCCCTGATACACCGTGGTGAACGGCGCACCGAGGACGCGGAAAGCGCCGGGGGTCTGCTGCATGAAGTACGGCACGGTCTCGCTGCCCTGCACGGCCGCGTCGATGCGGCCCTGCCTGAGCTGCGCGCGGGCGTCGACGGTGCTCTCCGCGTTGACCACCTCGATCGCTGGCTTGCCGGCGCCCTCGCAGTTGGCCGCGCTCCACTTGCGTATCTCGGCCGGAAACGAGGTGCTGCGGCTGGTGCCGACGTGCTTGCCGCAGAGCGCGGCCTGGTCCGCAACCGGGTTCGCCGACAGGGTGTAGAACTGGGCGCCGGACTTGAGGTAATCGACGAAATCCATTGTCTCCCGCCTTGCTGGCAGGTCGCTCAGCCCGCTCAGGATCATGTCGGCCCGGCCGGTCTGCAGCGACGGGATCAGCTGCTCGAACGCGCTCTCGGACCACTCGATCCGCACGCCGAGACGCTGCGCCAGCGCCGCGCCCAGGTCGATGTCTAGGCCGACCAGCGTGTTGGTGGCGGGGTCCTTGTATTCCATCGGCGGGTAGATGGCGTTGACGCTGACGCGGATGGCGCCGGACTGCCGGACGGCATCCGGCAACCCCGCAGCCTGGGCGAGGCTCATCGTACCTAGCAGGCAGGCACCGAGCAGGAGGCGTCCGATCATCAGCGTTTTCCGGTCAGTTGCGGATTGGTCAGCCGCATCGTTGCAGACGGGACCCGCAACCTCAATGCTGCGCCGGAGCCCGGCCGCATGCCGAGGCGCCACGGATCGAGGACCTCCCATGCTGACCACACCGCCCAAGCGCAACCACGGCACGTTCCTCTACGCCGAGCCCGCGCCCGACCTGACCCGGTTGCAGGCCGA
>JBBSIT010000800.1:0-2211 GCA_038231995.1 Acetobacterales bacterium
AACCGCGCCAGCCTCGAAGCGGCCTCTTGCGAGTGTTACGACGCGGTCCGGCGGCGGTTCTCGGCCCTGCTCGGCAAGCCCGCCTCCTGATGTACGAAACCTGACCGCCGCCCGCGGCCGCGGGCTGTAACCACGGCTGGGTGGCATCCGCATCATATCCCGGCTTGAAGACGGCGATTGCGGCACCGCCGCTTCGCGCTTCGCACCTGCCGCGATCGCTGTATCCGCAGGACGGCAGCCAAACCGCTGCCAATTTGACCTGTGCGGCCCGGGTCGCCGAACTCGAGGCCGAGGTCCGTGGGTTGCGTGAGGCGAACGCGCGGTCGCGGCTGATCCTCGACAGCGCCATCGACTACGCCATCATCACGATGAACATCGATGGCCAAATCACGAGCTGGAACGCCGGCGCGCAACAGATCTTGGGCTATCACGAGGCCGAGGTCCTGGGCCGTTCGGGCGACATCGTCTTTACCGCCGACGACCGCGCCGAGGGCAGGTTCACCCTCGAGTTGTGCCGCGCCGTCGAGGCCGGCCGCGCCGCCAACGACCGCTGGCATCTGCGCCGCGACGGGACGCGCTTCTGGGCAAGCGGCCTCATGATGCCGTTGCAGGGACCTGACGGCCAGCCGGAGGGATTCCTCAATATCCTGCGGGACCGGACGGAGGTCCGGGCCGAGGCGGAGCGCCGCGAGTTGATGATGGCCGAGATGAACCACCGGGTGAAGAACACCTTGGCCGTGGTGCAGACCGTCGCCGCCCAGGCCGGCCGTCACGCCGTCACCGTCCAGGACTTCACGGCGGCGTTCGGCCCGCGCCTGGCAGCTCTGGCGCGCTCCCACGACATCCTGATTCGCGGCGGCTGGAAGGATGCGCCGCTGCGCGAGGTGATCGAGGGAGCGTTGTCCGCCTATGGCGGCGGTCCCGGCCGGATCACCCTTGACGGCGCCTCCGTGCTGCTGGCGCCGCACCTGGTGGTGACGCTCACCCTCGCCTTCCACGAGCTCGCTACCAACGCGGCCAAACACGGCGCGCTCTCCGCGCCCAGCGGGTCCGTCAGCGTTGCGTGGACGATCAGCGCGGCCCGCAAGGGCGTGCGCCGGGTCGACATCGTCTGGCGCGAGCGGGGCGGACCACCGGTCCAGCCGCCCAAGCGCCATGGCTTCGGCTCCAACCTGCTGCAGAAGACAGTGGGGTCGCAGTCCGGCATCACGATGCGCCAGGAGTTCCCGCCCGAAGGAGTGGAGTGCCGCATCAGCTTGCCCAGCGGGCCGGGCCAGTGACCCCAAGCACGGGCGAAGGCAGGGCGACGCTTTCGCCATCACAACAGACCGTCATCCTCCGGCTTATCCGGAGGAGTCCACGCCTTCTCTATGCCGACAAAGGCGTGGATTGCGGGCAAGCCGGGCCATAACAAGTTTGGGTCTGTAAGTTACGTCGTTGACACCAAACGTGAGTTAACGACATGAGCGAGGATAGATGCTAGCCGCTGACCCGCCCCCGTCAGCGTAGGATTGCCGAATGCCCCGCTACTTCTTCCACACCGCAGACGGATCGCGTGCACGGGACAACGAGGGAACGGAGCTTCCGCACCAGCGCGCGGCGCGCACGGAAGCCATTAAATTCGCCGGCGCGATCCTGAACAACGATCCGGACGTGCTGTGGGACGGGCGCGATTTCCGGGTCGAAGTGACGGACGACTCCGATCTGTTGCTCTTCACGATCATCATGCTCGCCGTCGATGCCCCTGCTGCAAGGCAGTCGTAACGGCTTTACGCCAAAGCGACCCCCTTCACCTGCACGTACACGTCGCTGCCGGCAGCGAGGGTGAGCCGGTCCCAGGACTGCCGGGTCACCCGGGCGAGGAGCCGTGAACCGCTTCCCTCGGCCCCGAGGCCGAGCACCGCGACGAGTTCGTGATCCCCGGCGGCCGATGCTGACAGGATGCGAGCCTGCATCACGTTCAGGATCGTGCTGGCAACAGGGCTGGTCGCCAGGCTGACGTCGCGGGCGGCAATGCGCAGCCGGCGGCGCTCGCCTTGCGCCACGTAGGGTGAGGGAACGACAAAAACACCGCCGGCCACCTCGACCTGCAAGAGACCGTAGTCCCGATCGAAGCTCCCTACCGTCCCGTCGATGCTGACCGCCGCCTCCCGCCCCGCCGCGAGCGGCATCGCGGCATCGCTCTGCACATCGCCAAGGCGTCCCGTCGCC
>JBBSIT010000801.1:0-2204 GCA_038231995.1 Acetobacterales bacterium
GGACATGGATCGCGCCGCGTTCGAGAAGGCGCCGAGCTGGTACGGCTCGGACTCCGAGCGGACGCTGGGTCCGGACGAGGTCATCCGGGTCGGCCTGACCCGGCGCTGAGCGTGCGGGTGACGCATCGGACCGGGCGCTTCGGTCATGGCGGTCCTTCACGAGGCGGAGGCGATTCTAGGCGGAGTAGAGCGCAGGGGACCGGGATTCGATAGCCGCCGGAATATCACTGAGCTGCAGGAGTCTCGCAATTCGCGCGCGGCGTGTCCGGACGCTGTATGAAGCCTTTGGCCCGCAGCTTAGGCCATCGGAGCGCCAGGCGCCGCGTGGGGTCGAGGCTTGCAGCTATGGGATCATGATATCGGATCGATGGACGGACCGAGCCATGGCCTGACGATGGCCGACGATGGCGCGGCGTATCCGCCGATCGCCGACTACGCCGTCGTGGGCGATTGCCGGACAGTGGCGCTGATCTCGCGGCAGGGCTCGGTGGACTGGCTCTGCCTGCCGGGCATCTCCGGGTCGTCGGTGTTCGCGGCGCTGCTGGACCGGCGTCGCGGCGGCCGCTTCGCGCTGCGCCCGACGGCGCCGTTCCGGACCGAGCGCCGCTACCTCGAGGGGACCAACGTTCTTGAGACCACCTTCGTGACCGCGTCCGGGCGCGTCCGGGTAACGGACCTCATGCCGCTCAACGGCGCCGACGGGGGCGGGCTGGAGGCGGAGCGCGAGCTGCTGCGCATCGCCGAAGGCGTTGAAGGCGAGGTGGAATTGGAGGCGCTCTACGAGCCGCGGCCGGACTACGCGCGCGCGCAGCCACGGCTGGTACGACGGGGCGCCCTGGGGTGGGCGTTCCAGCACCGCGGCGAGGCGTTCCTGCTCGGCGCTGAGCTGGACCTGCATCCGACCGCGGACGGAACCGGTCTGCATGGCCGGGCCGTGCTGCACCAGGGCGAGCGGCGACGGCTGTCCCTTTCGCACGCCACGCGCGACATGCTCGTCATCCCGCCGCTGGGCGCTGCCGCCGACCGGCGACTGGACATGACGGCGCAGTGGTGGCGGCGTTGGAGCGCGCAGTGCTGCTTCGACCACCGGCACCGCCCGGCGGTGCTGCGGAGCGCGCTGGCGCTGAAGCTGCTCGCCTACGGCCTGTCCGGCGCCGTGGTCGCCGCGGCCACGACATCGCTGCCGGAGGCGATCGGCGCCGGGCGCAACTACGACTACCGCTTCTGCTGGCTGCGCGACGCCGCGACGACGCTGCGCGCGTTCACGGATCTGGGGTTCGAGCGCGAGGGCCGGGCCTACCTCAACTGGTTGCTGCATTCCACCCGCCTCACTCGGCCGAGGTTGCAGGTGCTGTATGATGTCCACGGCCACACCCGGCAGCCACAGCAGGAGCTGGGCCACCTGGAAGGCTACCGCGGCTCGTCCCCCGTGCGCGTGGGCAACGACGCAGCCGGGCAGCTGCAGCACGACGTGTACGGCGCCGCGATCGACGCAGCCGCCGCCCATGTGGACCGCGGCGGCCAGCTCGATCGGGACGAACGACGGCTGCTCGCCGGCTTCGGGCGGGTCGTCTGCGACACCTGGCACCAGCCGGACAGCGGCTTGTGGGAAGTGCCGGGCGCGCGCCGGCACTACGTGCACTCCAAGCTGATGTGCTGGTCGGCGCTGAACACCCTGCTGCGCCTGCATTCGGCCGGACACGTCCGTATCCCCGAGGCGCTGTTCCGGCGCGAGCGCGACGAGGTGCGTGCGGCGATAGAAGCGCAGGGCTTCGTCGCCGGGCAGGACCTCGGTGGTGGGAGCTACGTCGGCGCGTTCGGGGAGGACTGGGCGGATGCGAGCCTGCTGGTCATGGCCCGGCTCGGCTACCTCGACGCCCGCGACCCCCGCGTTACCGGCACCGCGGAGCGTATCTGGCGGGAGCTGGGGCGGGAGGGGCTGTTGCTGCGCTACCGGCCGGAGGTGGACGGACTCGGTTCCCACGAGGGGGCGTTCGGCATCTGCGCGTTCTGGGCGGTGGAGCTGCTGGCGATGCAGGGTCGGGTTGGCGAGGCGGAGCGGTTGTTTGGGCGTGCGGCCTCGCTTGCCAATGACGTGGGCCTGCTCGCCGAAGAGTATGATCCCCGAAGCGGCGATGCCCTCGGCAACGTGCCGCAGGCGTTCACGCATGCCGGGCTGATCTCCGCGGCGCTGGCGCTGGCCA
>JBBSIT010000802.1:0-2201 GCA_038231995.1 Acetobacterales bacterium
GGCAAGCAGAGCAGCAAATGGCACAGGGCGACCTCACGAAGCGGGAAGGTCGCCTTCATACAGCCGCTACGTCCCCCCGCCGCCGCTCACGCCCAGGCCGCTACGGCAGAACTGAATGGCCCTGGCCACCCGCGATCGTGCGGGAGATTCGCTATCCCGAACCGAGCGAGGCGAGTTTCACGCCAACGCGCTTTACGCCAGAATCGACCAAATTTTGGTTCACTGTCCACATGCTGCGCTTCTGTGCGTCCGACTTTCCGGAGCACCACTTCACGCAACGCTTCTATGCCCAGCTGATGCACTGCTTTGAGATGATTGCGCACTATAATCGAACTGGCTTCTGGGAGGAGTTCTTCACCTCGACCGCGAGCAAGGTCGAGTTCCTCACCGAGGTGACGGCCTGGCCGGGTTACGGCTCACCCGACGTGACCTGGTGCGACGTCGAGCGCGAGGTCATCCGGCGCCTGCGCGCCGCCGATCTGCTCGGCTTCTATCGGACGCGGCTGGTGGTGGAGCGCGACCTTGCCGAGCGCGCGGAGTTCGCGCGGCTGCAAGCAAAGTATGGCGGCGGCGCATCCCCCGTCGATCTCGGCGTGCTGCGGACCGTGCTCATGCCACCGAGCCCGAAATCCCCGGCGAGCCGGCCACACGGTCGGGACACGGGCGGTCAGCTTACCCTCGGCCTGGGCTGAGGCGGCCGTGGATCGAATCCATCCCATCCGTTCGCCGACCTTCCTGCTCGGGTTGCCGGCGCTCGCCGACACCGCGCTGTGGCGCGCGGCGCGGCGCCTCGACGCTCCCGTGCTAATCAGCGCGAACGCATTGTAGATCTGGCGGCGGGACACCCTCGGCCTACGGCACTGGCGCGCCTTCGAGCGGCGGAACCTGCACCTGGTCAGGCAGCATCCCGTCTGCCTGGACGGAGGCGGCTTCGTCGCCGCCGTCCGATATAGGGGCTATCCCTGGTCGGTGAACCGCTACATGGACTTCTGCGCGGCCGCACCCTGGAGATGGGTGGCCAGCGCCGACTTTTGCGTGGAACGCGAGGTCGCCCCCAACCGGGCCGAGGTGCTGGACCGCATCTCGGCCACGGTCCGCCTGTATCGCGAGTGCCTGGTTGCCGCGCGCGATCGAGGCATTGCAGACAGGCTATTGCCCGTCGTGCAGGGCTTCCACTCCGCCGATTACCTCCGCTGCCTCGACCGGATGTTCGACTTGTCCTGGGTGCCCGTCATCGGCGTCGGCAGCATGTGCCGCCGCCACATCGAGGGCGACGATGGCATTCTGCGCGTCGTGGACACGCTGGACCGGGCGCTCGGCGGAGCGCCGGCGACCCTCCACCTGTTCGGCATCAAGACGAGCGCCATGGCCGAGCTGGGCGGCCACCCGCGCGTGGCCAGCTTCGACAGCCAGGCCTGGGGCGTGAAGGCAAGGCGCGACGATTACCGCGCCGGCGTGTCCAAGACCAACGCGTATGCGGCCCGCGTGATGGCCGACTGGTATCTCAAGCAGCTCGCCATCCTGGCGCGGGCGCCGGAACCGTTCCGCGCGCCGCGGACGCCGCTGCCGCCCGCCCCGTCCGACGATGCGGGATGCCTTCCGCCCGCGATGGCGCGGCGTCTCGCTCGCGCCGCAGAGCAGATGCGCGAACTCTACGAGGCCGGCGAGATCGAGTGGGCCGACCTCAACCCGCGCCGCGTCTGGGAATGGGCCTTCGCCTGATCCTCCTACCTCGCTGCGGCTGAACAGGACGCCGCGGCGTCGCCTGCAACGAGCCTGCCTGCCCGGACTACCCCAGCGGGCCATCTCGAAGGATCTCCGTCATGCACGTTTCAGCCCCGGATCACCGGACGGTCATACTCGGCACGCCTGAGGATGCCGGGTCGTGAGCGCGGTCTGCCTCGGGTGTGGCGAAACCTGGCCACGTGACCCGGTTCTCGAAGCCGAGTGCCCAGATTGCCAAGCCCCAATCGGCCAGCGCTGCCGTCGGCTGTCCGGTCACGCCTCATGGGGCAGCCCTCATGTCACGCGCGAGTTGCGCGTCATGGAGCTTGGCCTGCTGAGGCCTTGCCCGGCCATCGTCGGCCGCGGGGCGCCGGAGCAGCGGGACCGCCTCCGATGCGAGACAGCAGGGAAGCAGCTGACCCTGATCTGACGTGAGCGGGGGAGGGGAGAGGCCGACCGAAGCGGATGAAGATGGA
>JBBSIT010000803.1:0-2185 GCA_038231995.1 Acetobacterales bacterium
GCACGTCCGAGCCGCGCAGGTTGAACAGCCAGGCGAGCGACGACGTGTCGGACAGGACGGCGGCGTCCTGCTTTGCTGCGCGCAGGGCGGCGGCGACGTCCTCGCGCTTGTCCGCGGAGGCCCGACCCGCGAACTCAAGCGGGTGCGGCACGGCGGGGGCCAGTGGAGGCGCGGGCCGGTCGGTCCAGGCCTGGTCGATCGGGTTCGGCGCCACGGGCGTCATGTCCAGCCCGGCGTCCGTGTAGCGCGCCAGGTTCTCCTCGCTGATGAGCCAGGGGTCGTAGCCGATGCGCCCACCCGCCGGCGCGTGCGCGGCGAGCCAGGCAGGCGGAGGGTCGTCGGTGATGTGTCGGTGTTCCCAGAGCGCCGGGTCGGCTTGCGCTGCGAGTTGCAGCGTGTATCGGCCATCGGTGAACACCGCGGCGCGGTCGGGCAGGATGGCGGCCAAGCCGGCGCTGCCGGTGAAGCTGGTCAGCCACGCCAGCCGCTCCGCGCCGGCCGGCACGTACTCGCCCAGATGCTCGTCGGCGCGCGGCACGATCATGCCGGCGAGCCCCTGCGCTGCCAGCAGAGCGCGGACCCTGTCAAGGCGATCGGACTGCGTATCGTTCATAATACCTTCACTATTAGCATAACTACGTGATGTCTCATGCGTCCAACGCATAGCTGATGGGGAAACTCGGCGCGGGCGCGGAGCCAGGAAACGGAACATATCTCCGTGGCCGATGCGGGGGCCTGGCGCTTGCGGCGCTTGCCTGGACCGCCTCGGTTGGATCGATATGGGATAGTATTAATGAACGCCCCGCTTGCGAAGGAGCAGATGGCGCTCCTGATGTCCGACAGCCTGACCCTGCGCGACACCTACGCGCCAGGTACGGACAGGACTGTCGCCGAGCAGCGCCCGAGCGGCGTCCACCGCGTCGCGACGCTGTGCCGGAATGCCATGGTTGCGCTGATCGAGATGCCGCGCCGCCGCGCCGTGCTGGACGAGCTTGCCGTCCTGAGCGACCGCGAGCTGGCCGATATCGGGCTGAGCCGGGCCGAGCTGGGCCGCGTGTTCGACCCGGCGTTCGCCAAGAGCCGCCGCAGCGCAGACGCCATCGGCCGCGCCGCCTCCGCCTGAACGTGTCTCACGGGCGGGTCAGCGGACCCGCCCCCGCCGTTCGGATCATCAAGGTGGTCCAGTTTCCTTCGCGGACCATGCGTTCGAGCCGCAGCCCTTGGCGCCGATGCGCCATCAGCACCATGCGCGCCTGCGTGTCGAGCAGTCCGGCCAGGATCGCGGTGCCGCCCGGCGCAAGATTCACTGCGAGTTCCCGCGCCATGCGGCACAGCGGACGCGCGAGAATGTTGGCGAACACCAAGTCGTAAGGCGCGCCCCTTCGTATCCGGACGCCGCGCCAGCCGTTCGCCAGCGCCGGGCGGACCAGCCGGCCCACCCCGTTCAGCGCCGCGTTCTGCCCGGCCACCCGCACCGACCACGGCTCGATGTCGGTCGCCAGCACCGGCCGGCGCAGCAGCTTCGCCGCAGCGATCGCCAGGATGCCGGACCCGGTGCCGAGGTCGAGCACGCGGCGGGGCCGCCGCCGGGCCGCGACTTCCAGCGCGCGAAGACAGCCGCGGGTCGAACCGTGCTCCCCCGACCCGAAGGCCAGCCCGGCGTCGAGCGTGAGGATGATGCGGCCGGGCGTGCCAGGTCCGTGCAAATGCGTGCCGCGCACGGCGAAGCGGCGGCCCACGGGCTGCTCGGGGAACGACTCGTAGCTGCGGGCCAGCCATCCCTCCGCCTCGGTCCGCGCGCGGCCGAGCGGCGCGGCAACGCCTGACGTGAACGCCGCGAGCGCAAGCGCGCCCTGCAGCCGGCCCTCGTCCGCGCCGGCGTCGTGCACGCCCTCGACGCGCCAGGTCCGCGCCTCCTCATCGGCCAGGAAGAACCCGACCGTCTCGCACACCGTCAGCAGCGCCGCTTCGTAGGCATCGAGCGCGGCCTCGGGCACCTCGACGAACACGGTCTCCAGCGGGTTCGCGTGTCGTCTCATGATTCTTTGTAACTGCCCAGGTAGGACCCATCGGACAGCGGCTTGACACGGGACTCGCGGCGTGAGTCAAGCTCTCCCTGTCGCCGTCCCCGGATCCCGAACCCAGTGCCGATGGTTGTGTGCTTCCCACCGCTGCTGCGGCGCCC
>JBBSIT010000804.1:0-2176 GCA_038231995.1 Acetobacterales bacterium
CGTGACGGAATCCGTGTCGGGGTGCGCCGCGCCGACGTCGATGTAGAACCCGGCCTGGACGCCTTTCAGGGCGCGCCAGAGCATCACGTCCTCGAAGTTCTGGGCGTAGGAGACGAAGGTCATTCAGGGTCCTGGCAGGGGGCGGTCCGGGTTGCTACACGAAATTGAAACCGGTTGCCCAGGGCGCCGGATGCGCAAGACCGCTTTCCGATCGCAGCTGATCGGAAAGCGGTCTGCTTATCAACAAAGCAGAGCATGATCGATCGGATCATGCTCCGGCTGGCTCGACACGGGGCGTACGCGAAGGTAGCACCGGCGGCGGAAACAGCCAGGTGCCGCGGATGATTGCACGGTTAGGGACATGGCTCGGCCGGCGGCGGCGGCCAAACGTGTGGGACATCCCGTACGTGCCCGTCGCCACCGAGGACGACGTGTTCCACTGCTTCCGCCTGCTGCTCGGCCGCCACCCCCATCGGGAGGAGTGGCGCGGGCACAGCGCGCATGTCGGCCAGCCCTTGCCCGGCGTCGTCGCGGGCTACCTGAACAGCCTCGAATGCACCCGTCGCGGGCTGCTCGCGCCGGCGGAGCGCCCAGCGCTGACGGTCGCCGAGCTGGACGCCTTCAGCATCTGGGTGCAGGCCGACGACGCGGCCGTGGGACGCCACGTGCTGGCGGACAACTACGAGCGTGACGTGACCGCCGTGTTCCGCCGGATGCTGCGGCCCGGCATGGGCGTGGTCGATCTCGGCGCCAATATCGGCTACTTCACCCTGCTGTCGGCCGCGCTCGTCGGGCCGTCCGGCTCGGTGCTCGCCGTCGAGCCCAACCCGGCGAACGCGCGGATGCTCGAGGCGAGCCGGGCGCTGAACGGGTTCGATCACGTGACGGTGGCGCAGGTGGCGGCCGGGCGGGACACCGGGCTGCTGGTGCTGAACACCTCGCACTCCAACGGCACGACTTCGGCAGCGCCGGAGGGCATCGACCGGCTGATGGCGGCCGTCACGGTGCCCAGCGTCCGGCTCGACGCGCTGGTGCCGCCGGATCGCCGGATCGACCTCATCAAGGTGGACGTGGAGGGCGCCGAGTACCATGCGCTGCTGGGCGGGCGCGAGACGGTCGCGCGGCACCGGCCGGCGATCATCACGGAGTTCAGCCCGGACCTGATGCCGGGCATCTCGGGGATCGACGGCGAGGGCTACCTCGTCTGGCTGATTGGGCAGGGCTACGAGTTCTCCGTGATCCAGCCCGACGGGTCGCTGCTGGCGTGCGGGACCGACCGGGCCAAGGTCATGCGCGAGTATGCGGCGCGAGGCACCGACCACATCGACCTCCTGGCCCTCCCCGCGGCGTGACCGAAACTCAGGCTCGGCTCGAACCTCTCTACACCCAGGTCCGCGCGCGGCTGATCGGCCGCATCGCCAGCGGCGCCTGGAAGCCCGGCGACCTCATCCCGAGCGAGACGGAGCTCGCGCGCGAGCTGGGCGTGAGCCAGGGCACAGTGCGCAAGGCCGTGCTGGCGCTGGAAGCCGAGCACCTGGTGGTGCGCTTCCAGGGCCGCGGCACCTATGTCGCGCAGCACACCAGCAGCCGGGCGTTGTTCCACTTCTTCCGCATCGTGGGGCCGGAGGGGCGCCGGTCGCTGCCGACGAGCGTCGTGCTGTCGCACCGGGTCGTGGCGGCGGGGGTGGCGGACCGGGCGGCGCTGGGATTGCCGGAGGGGGCGCGAGTGCACGCGATCGCGCGGCTGCGCCGGCTGGACGGCGCGCCCGTCATCCTGGAGCGCGTGACGATCCCGCACGCCCTCATGCCGCGCCTGCGCCTGCCGATCGGGCGGGAGATGCCGGACGAGTTCTATGTGATCTACCAGCAGGACCATGGCGTGACGATCGCCCGCGCGCGGGAGGAGCTGACCGCCGTTGCGGCCAACGCGGCCGACAGCCGGCATCTCGGCGTGGCGCGCGGCGCACCGCTGCTCTGCGTGCTGCGTACGGCGCTGGACGTGGAGGGCCGCGCCGCCGAGCTGCGCGCGAGCCGGTGCGTGACGGGGTACTGGCGCTACGCGGCCGAAGTAGTCTGATATAAGATAGAGGACTTGGGTTGACGCAGGCCGCCGCCCGGCGGCAGATTGCGGCCTGCAAAGGGTGGGGAAACGCATGTCCGTGAGTTCGGGAACCAA
>JBBSIT010000805.1:0-2173 GCA_038231995.1 Acetobacterales bacterium
CATGCGCGCCAGCCCGTCCACCTCCTCGTCGCTCAACGCGCGCACCCGAATGGTCATCGCGACATCCCCAAGCAGACCAGAGCCCGCCTTAACGCCTTACGTTCGGGGAAGTCGTAACCAACTTACCGGATGCACCACTTACGCCGCAGGCGACCGGAACGCAGGCGTCGATCCGACCGTGACCGCGATCGCCTACACCAACCAGAACCCCGGCCCGCAGACAGCGACCACGCTGTACGGCCTCGACGCGAATACGGACTCGCTCGTCATCCAGAACCCGCCCAACAACGGCACGCTGACCACGGTCGGCTCCCTCGGCGTGGACCTGTTCGACTTCGGCACCGGCGCCGGCCAGGGCTTCGACATCGATGGCGCGAGCGGCACGGCCTTCGCCTCGCTCACCCTCAACATCGGGACGAATGGCCTCTATAGCATCAATCTCGGGACCGGCGCCGCGACGCTGATCGGCAGCTTCGGCGCCAACACGGTGCGCGACATCGCCGTGGGCAGCATCGGTGCGCCGGCCGCCGTGCCGGAGCCCGCCTCCATGGCCATTCTCGGCCTGGGCCTGATCGGCATGCTCGCCGCCCGCCGCCGCGTCCGCTGAACCGACCGCCTCCGGACTCCCGTGATGGATTCTGGAGGCCCAGCCTCTGGCGGGGATCGGGGCAGCGCCCCGACCTTGCTAGACGAGAAGCCCACCCAGCCGCGCCAGCGCCGCCAGGTGGCTGTCGGTGTCGCCGAAGCCTCGCTCGATCATCGTCATCCGCTTGAAGTGATGCCCGACGGCGTATTCCATCGTCACGCCGATGCCGCCGTGGAGCTGCACCGCCTCCTGCCCGACATGCCGGCCGGAGCGGCCGATCTGCACCTTGGTCGCGTGCATCGCCCGTTGCCGCTCCACCGCCTCCGCTTCGGTGCACATCATGGTGCCGAACATCGCCATGCTGCGCGCCAGCTCCAGCGACACGTACATATCCACCGCCCGGTGCTGCAGCGCCTGGTTGTCACCGATCGGCCGGCCAAACTGCGTGCGCGTCTTCATGTAATCGACCGTCAGCGCGTGCATCGCCTGCATCACGCCCACCGCCTCGCTGCACAGAGCCGCCAAGGCCTCGTCGTTCGCCCGCTCGATCAATGGCAGTGCCTCGCCGGGGTCGCCCATCGCCCGCGCCGGGGCGCCCGCGAACGAGACCTCCGCCGCGCGCAGCCCGTCCTGCGTCGGGTAGCCGCGCCGGGTCACGCCGGGTCCGGCGGCGTCCACCAGAAACAGCCCGATGCCGTGCCGCTCCCGATGTTCGCCGGCCGTGCGCGCTGTGACGAGGAAGCGGTCCGCGCTGTCGCCGTGCAGCACCAGGCTCTTCTCGCCCGTGATGCGCCAGCCGTCGCCGTCCGGCTCGGCCCGCGTCATCACATCGTTCAGGCTGTAGCGCGACTGCCGCTCCATCTGCGCGAACGCGAGCAGCATATCGCCGGCGGCCAGGGCGGGCACGAGCTGGGCGAGCTGATCGTCGTTCGCCAGGTGCCGCAGCAGGGCGCCGCACTGGACGACGGTGGTAAAATACGGTTCCAGCACGAGCGCGCCGCCGAACGCCTCCATGACGATCGCGGTCTCGACCGCGCCGCCGCCGAAGCCGCCCTCCTGCTCGCTGAACGGCAGGCCGAGCAGCCCCAACTCGGCGAACTGCGCCCACATCGCGCGGCTCCAGCCCTCCGGCTCCCGCGCGTAGCGCCGGCGGTCCTCGAAGCCGTAGCGGTCGGCGAGGAGCCGATCGACGCTGTCCTTCAGCAGGCGCTGCTCGTCGTTGAGGTCGAAATCCATGTGTGCTCAGAACCCCAGGATGGCCTTGGCGACAATGTTGCGCTGGATCTCGTTCGATCCGCCGTAGATCGAGACCTTGCGCCAGTTGAAGTAGGTCGGCGCTGCCTCCGCCGCGTAGTCCGGCCCGACGGGCGGCTCGTTGCTGCCCTCCTCGTGCGGGTTGTACGGCAGCACGTAGGGGCCGACCACGTCCATCAGCAGCTCGGTGGTCGCCTGCTGCAGCTCGGAGCCCTTGATCTTCAGGATGGAGCTCGCCGGGTTGGGCTTGCCGCGCCCGTGCTGCTCGGCCAGCTTGCGCTCGTCCGCCACCACGCGGAGATGCGTCATCTCCAGCGCCTTGAGTTCCACCTA
>JBBSIT010000806.1:0-2166 GCA_038231995.1 Acetobacterales bacterium
CCGCATGTTCGCCGAGCGTGGCTACAGCTCCGTGACGCGGCGCTCGGTCATCGAGGCCCCGGCGTTCAAGCAGAGCCTGATGCTGAACGGGTACGACGTGGCCCAGCTCTACCTCGAGTCCGTGGAGCAGGGCGGGAAAGGCCACATGGCGTACCGGACCGTCGCGGTCTATCCGCAGGTCGATCGTGAGATGGACGCCGGGATCCAGGCCATCGTGTCGAAGCAGAAATCGGCGAAGGAGGCCATGCAGACGGCCCAGGCGAACGCGATCGACCAGATCAAGCGCGCCGGAGTGAAGCTCTGAGCGCCGGGTGACGGCCGCCCGAGGCTGGGAGGCCGAGCGCAGGCGTGCCTTCCTGCTCGGGCTCGCGCCCGCGCTGCTGGTGCTGGCTGCCATGACGGTCGTGCCGGCGATCTACCTCGTCGTCACGAGCCTGACGCCCTTCACGCCGGTCAACCCGCAAACTGGTCTCGATTTCTCGGAGCCGCTGCAGAACTACCGTGCCGCATTCCAGGATTCCCGCTTCTTGCGGTCGGTCTGGATACAAGTGCAGCTCTCCGCGGCAACCGTGGTGTTGCAGCTCCTCATCGGCCTCGGCCTGGCGCTGCTGCTCGATGTTCCGTCCCGGTTGCTGGAGGCGGTGCGGACCGCTTTCCTGCTGCCGATGGTGCTGCCGCCGATTGTCGTCGCGATCATCTGGAAGGTGATCTACGCCCCCGATATCAGCCCGCTGCATCGGATGCTGCGACTGATTGGCCTGCCGGTCCGGTCGCTGGTCACCAATGCCGACACCGCCTTATGGGCGGTCGCTGTCGCCGATACATGGGAGTGGTTTCCCTTCACCCTGCTGATGATGCTCGCCGCGCTGCAAATGGTGCCGAAGGAGCCGATCGAGGCGGCGCAAATTGACGGCGCAAGCCGATTGCAACTGTTTTGGTTCGTCCGGCTGCCGTTCATCGAGCAGGCGCTGCTCGTCACCGCCCTGTTCAGGGTCATCGACAGCATCAAGGCGTTTCCGCTGATCTACGTGCTGACCGATGGCGGACCAGGCCGGGCCACCGAGGTCACCAACTACTATGCTTTCATGCAGACCTTCAATTTCTCCTACTGGGGATATGGCAGCGCGATCGCCACCCTCATGGTAGCCGGCGTGTTCCTGCTGAGCTGGATCGTCGGGCGATTCGGGCAGGATGGCATCGACCACTGAACGCGCGCGCCGCGCGCCACGTCGGCGCGACCGCGCTATGGTCGTCCATGCGGTGGCGCTCGTGCTGCTGCTGGTGGTGCTCTTGCCTGTGCTGTGGATGCTCCAGATGTCGTTCAGGCCGAGCGACGCAATACTGTCGCCCGAGCTCGCATTCACGCCGACCCTCGAGAACTACCGCGCGCTTTGGACCGGCAATTTCCCGGGCTCGTTTGGCAACAGCCTCGCCGCGAGCGTGATATCGACGCTGCTCTCGCTCCTGCTTGGGGTGCCGGCGGCCTATTCGCTGTCGCGCTGGCAGTTCCGCGCCCGGCAGCGGATCGCGATGTGGATCCTGGTCACGCGGATGGCGCCGCCGATCGCCTTCACCATACCGTTCTTCCTTGCCTTCCGCTTCCTGCATCTGCTCGATACGGTTGCCGGCCTGGTCCTGATCTACTTAACGTTCAACCTGGCGCTCGTGATCTGGACGATGCGGAGCTTCTTCAGCAGCATTCCGCGCTCTCTGGAGGAGGCGGCGTGGATCGACGGCGCCGGCGTGTGGCAGACCTTCCTGCGGGTCACCATGCCGCTCTCCGCACCCGGGCTCGCTGCGACGGCGATCCTGTGCTTCATCCTGTCATGGAACGACTTCTTCTACGCCTTGATCCTGACCCGCACCAACGCGATGACGGCGCCGGTCGCGATCGTCAACTTCATGCAGTATGAGGGTTGGGAGTGGGGCAAGATCGCGGCCGCGGGCACGCTCGTGATGCTGCCCGTCGTGCTGTTCACGCTAGTCGTCCGCAGTTACCTCGTCCAGGGCATCATGGCGGGCGGGATGAAGGAGTAACCAGTCCTAGCCGCCATTATTCATCAGCCCGGAGCGACCCCGGGCAGAGACAGGCGTTTCTCGCGTGATGGTTGTGCGGGCGTGCGGGATCGTTGCCACCTCGGGGGTGGCATGCTGTCGGCGCGATAC
>JBBSIT010000807.1:0-2161 GCA_038231995.1 Acetobacterales bacterium
CCGCTCGCTTGAGCCTCGCGCAGCCAGCTCAGCACGACGCGAAACTCGTGGCCGAGCTGCACGGCGGCAAGTGCCAATGGCACGACGAAGAGCAGCGTGATGCCCAGGGTGAACAGCGCCGGCAACGCGATGTCGTGCCGGCCCGGCGGCCAGCGCCGCCGCGCACGCTGATAGAGCGGCCAGGTGGCGATGGCGAGGATGCCGGCCCAGGCCAGCGCCCGGAGGAGACCCTGCAAGGCCCACACCCCCAGCAGCGTGAGGCCGACCGCCAGCACCACACGCGCGGCGCGCGGGCTGCGGCTCGCGTCCAGGGCGGGTGTGGGCGGGGCTGGTCCGATCACGTCCATTCGTGTCCGCATATCACGGCTTCAGCGCACGATCACGACGGGCGATCTATTCTCGCCGGGAGCCATGCCTCCATGTCCCGACGGCGCGCAGGCCTACCTTCAGGCGCTCGACGAGCAGCCCAACGACACCGTCCAGCACTCCGTCATCGCGGGGAACGAACGGACCGACCCTGCCGCTTGAGTTTGCCCCGAGGAGCGATCGTGATCGAGCCCCATGTGAGCCTAACCTGCGCTGGCCGACACGATCCCGTGTCGCGCTGTTGGACGCGAGAACCGGATGCCCGTCGCTCAGCCGCAGCTCCGTAACAATGACTTATCGCCGGATGCGCATCGCGTGTTGCTGGCCGGTTCGATCGACGGCCTGCGGTATCCGCCACTTTGTCCCTGTTGCGGAGCCGCAGCGGCCGATCCGCTGCCAATCGCGAAAGGTTTCATGTACAACCGCGGCGACACGGACGATGCCGGCTGGCGGTACCGGATCGCGCAGGCAACGCCGCTGTTCTGCCGCAGCTGCCTCGACAGGCATCGGTCCGAGGCGGTGCCTGTCACCGGGATGGATCGGCTGAAGAGCGTCATCTTCTCGGAGCTCGCAATCCCCGGCTTCGGGACCGCGGCCTTTACGCTGTTCTTGCTCCACGACAAAGCTGCCACCCTGCTGCGCGACGTGCCGCGGCAGTGGCCGGTGCTGGCCTTCATCGGCGGGCTGCTGCTGGTGGCTGCGCAATGCCTGCGCTCGGCTTGGGCGAACAATGCCCACCGACGGATGCCGATGCAGACGGAAACGAGCCGGGCGTTCGATTTCGGGGACAATGGCGACTCGCCGTTCGAGACGACGGCGCGCACTTACGCGATCCGAAACGGGGAGCATGCGGCGGCCTTGAAGCGCTTGAACGCGGAGCGCAGCGCTGGCCTGCTTGGACCGACCCAGCGTCGGCGCGAAAGCCGGGCATCCTGGGTTACTGCCGCAGTCATCGCGGCCCTCGCGCTCGCGGCGCACTACGTCCGAATTGGCTAGCACCACTCTGGCAGGCAAGCTGAACCTACTTCTTGCCCAGTTCCCGAGCACGACATGCTTCGTTCACCGTGGCTGGCCGTCGGGCAGCGGCGCAACAGCCACAGGCGCGACGCCGTCGCGCCTCATCCCAAGCGCGTCCGCGCTTCCCGGGCTGACATCGATGATGCGCCCCGCCCGGTGCGGGCCGCGGTCGCGCACCTGAACGGTCGTCGTCCTGCCGTTCTCGGTGTTGGTGACCCGGGCCGTCGTGCCCAACGGCAGGGTCTTGCTCGCCGCCGCGTTCGAGGCGGGGTTGAATGGCGTGCCGTCGGCCATCCTTCGTCCCCGCAGGCTCTCGGCATAGATGGACGCCTTGCCCCGCTGCGCGCGACTGGGGCGGGTGGCCGCCGCAGCCCGTCCCCGGTGCGGCTCGGCCGCGTGGTGCCGTCCGTGCGCCTGTGCGTACGCGGCCGGTTGATGCCGGCTTCTGGCATACGCATCACTGGGCCAACCGATCCAGACAAGGCTCAGGAGTGCCCCGAGCGCTACGGCGTTACGTCCCGTCATCTTCCGTGCTCCTCCGTCCGTGTTGCCGGACCGAACCGCCGCACCGAGGCGCGTGGTCCGACCGCGGGATAGGCTGGGCTGATGGCACAACGTCGGCCGCCTCCGGCGGTTCTGACAACCCAGTTGTAAGCGCCGGAGACAAAATCCCTCAGTGAAGTGGCCGGGCTGTCCGGTTGCGCCGGAGTAAAATTCCGGCGGTAGGACGCTCTTTGCATTGGATGCAAAGGGGGGGGATGAAGCTGGTGGAGCTGTA
>JBBSIT010000808.1:0-2142 GCA_038231995.1 Acetobacterales bacterium
CCGTGCTGCTCGTCGACCAGGCCGGATGGCACCTGTCGAGCAAGCTGACCGTGCCGCCCAACATCACTCTCGTGCCCATCCCACCAAAGTGCCCCGAGCTCAACCCGGCCGAGAACGTCTGGCAATTCATGCGCGACAACTGGCTCTCCAACCGCATTTTCTCCTCCGGCGACGATCTGGTCGCTCACTGCTGCGAAGCCTGGAACAAACTCATCGCACAGCCGTGGCGCATCATGTCCCTCGGACTTCGAGACTGGGCGCATGGGTTCTGATCAGAGAGACTTGGTATCAGCCAGTTGCATCTGCTTCAAAAGGAACTGCAGAAAGCGTAGCGGCTCGGTCATGAAGCGATCGTCCGTCGCGGTTGGAGGCATGACTTATCTACCCACCACAGAAACCGGAAGAGCGCCCTGCGGCGCCCTTCGCTGCTTCGGGATATGAGGTTCGCTTGCTTCTCTACCCTGAAGCGGTTTTGACCCGCTAACCCAGTCCAGTCCAGCCGAATGCACCGCCTATCCACGGTTAGCCTAAACCAGTTCTAGCACGGCTGCGGCGAACCTGACCCGCAACGGCCCCCTACCGGTTCGGGTTCGGCGGCACCGTCCGCGTCGGGAGCAGCTTGGCCCGGCGCCGGCTCCCCGCCAGCAGGTTCAGGCACTCGACCACCACGGAGAAGCCCATCGCGGCATACACGTAGCCCTTCGGCACGTGGAAGCCGAACCCGTCCGCGACCAGCACCATGCCGATCATCAGCAGGAAGCTCAGCGCCAGCATCTTCACCGTGGGATGCCGCTGCACGAACGTCGAGAGCGGCCCGGCCAGCACCAGCATCACGCCCACCGCGATGACCACCGCCGTCGCCATAACCCAGAGCTGGTCCGCCATGCCGACCGCGGTGATGACGCTGTCGAGTGAGAACACGATGTCGAGCAGCAATATCTGCACGATCACGCCGGAGAAGGTCGCGCGCACGATCACGTCCTCGGTGCCGTGCTCGGCGCCCTCGACGCTCTCGTGGATCTCGTGGGTCCCCTTGTAGACCAGGAACAGCCCGCCGCCGATCAGGATCAGCGAGCGCCAGGAGATGCCGATGCCGAATACCGTGAACAACGGATAGGTCAGGCCGACGATCCAGGAGATGGAGGCGAGCAGCGCCAGGCGCATGACGAGCGCGAGCGCCAAGCCGACCTTGCGCGCGCGGTCCTGCTGCTCCGGCGGCAGGCGGGCGGCCAGGATCGCAATGAAGATGACGTTGTCGACCCCGAGCACGATCTCCAGCGCCGTCAGCGTCACGAGGCTCGCCCAGATCTGCGGGTCCGAGAGCCACTCCATGCCGGTCCACCCCTGTCATCGAGCCGTGCCAACGCAGGTGGACCGATATGGGTTTAACGAAATCGTGAGCTGGACCGGGGAGGCGTTCTATCGCACCCGCACCGCCGCGCGCGCCGCCGCCCCGTCCGCGTCCAGCACCGTGACCCGGTAGAAGCCCGGCCCCGGCGGCTGCCAGCTCGCCTGCCGCTGCGCCGGCTGGCCCGGCACCGGCGCGCCATCCACCAGGAACACCAGCGGCCGGCGCCCGCCCATCGCCCGTAAGGTGACCGGCCCGTCGGCCGCGAGCGTCGCCTCCGCCGGAGGGAACAGCAGCCGCAGCGACGAGGGCGCGGCGGATGCGATCGCCGCGACCGGCGCCAGCGTCTCGCGCGGCGCGGGCGGCAGCAGGTCGAACACCCGGGCCAGCAGCGGCAGCGCGAGCGAGCGGCCGGTGGCGCCGGGCAGCGGCGTGCCGTCGGGCCGGCCGACCCACACGGCGGCGACGTGGCCCGCATCGAAGCCGAGCGCCCAGGCGTCCCGGCCGCCCCAGCTCGTCCCCGTTTTCCACGCGACCCCCTCGACGCCACCGGATGGGAAAGGCTGCGTCAGGATGGAAGCGACGAGCCGGGCCGACTCCGGTTGCAGGAACGGGCGGCGCGCGTCCGGGCCGGGCAGCAGCCGCAAGGGCGCGCCCACGCCGCCATCGGCCAGCCCGGCATACAGGGCAGCCAGCTCGCGCAGGGTCAGCCCGGCGCCGCCGAGCGCCAATGGCAGCGAAGGGTCCGCGCCGGGCGGCAGGCGCGGCTTGGCGCCGCCGGCGCGCAGGGTCTC
>JBBSIT010000809.1:0-2140 GCA_038231995.1 Acetobacterales bacterium
CTCTCGCGCCCACCCCTCTCTCCCACCTCGTCCGGGCCCGCACCCCGCGCCCGGCGGCGTGCTGCCAACACTGAATTTTGCCCCGGTTACCTGGCACACTCATAAGTTACTGATTTTACTCAAAGGCATATGGAATGCGTCTCCTTCTTCCAGGCGTTGCGACCCGTAGTGCCCGGCTGTTTGGCGAGGAAATTTCGGCGATGAAGAAGATGACGCTCCTCGGTGTTGGCCTGATGGACGCGGACCTGGTGCGGTCGCAGCGCCGCCCGGCCTAGCCGCCGGACGGGAGCGCCACCCGGAGCCGGCAACGGTCCTTGCCACGGCGCATCTTAAATACGCGCAGCTAATCGTGGCCAACCGCACAAGCACTAAGCGGATCTCGCAGAGGGGTTTGACAACATCGTGCCATCAAGGATGGTGCGCATGGTGCCTTTAGCTGCCCGATGGGGCAGTTGTAAACCCCTGCTGTTTGACCCGGGGCAACCAAAACACAAAAAGTTCCGTAAAAATCTAAAATTTCTCGAAAAGGTGTTTGTCATCGTGCCGTCAAAAAGGCATCATTACGGGAATGAGGCCGCCGCAGTCCAGACGATGCGACCGAAGGGAGGTATGATGCACATCACGCGGTCAGAGTTGAATATCAGCCCATGCCTCCACGCCGAGGCGTCCTACGGCTTCCCGCTGTTCGAGGATCTGGAGGGCGACGAGCTGAGCTCCGCGCTCGCGCTGCACGCCGGGCAGCGGCGTTGCGAGCGCGACACGCAGCTTATCCGTGCCGGCGACCCGCGCGCGCCGTTGCTCACCGTGCTGCGTGGCTGGGCCTTCCGCTACAACCTGCTGCCGGACGGGCGTCGCCAGATCCTGAACCTCGTGCTGCCCGGCGACACCGTGGGCGTCGATACCGTGCTGACCGGCGCGCCGAGCCTTCCCGTCCAGTCCGCCGGCCCGGTGTCCTACTGCGTGTTCGACCGCGACCGTGCGGCGGCGCTCGCCGATGTGCAGCCCTGGTTCCGGCGCCGGGCCGTGGACGCCCTGGTGCGCGAGCGCGCGGCGGCGCAGGCGGCGATGACCCGGCTCGGCCAATGCAGCGCGGAGGAGCGCATCGCGTCGCTGCTGCTGGAGCTGTATGGCCGCCTGTACCGCCGCGGCCTGGCCGATGGCGGCGCATTCGTGCTGGAGCTCACGCAGCAGCACCTCGCCGATCTGGTCGGGCTCACCGCCGTGCACCTCAACCGCGTGCTGCAGCGTATGCGCGCACGCGGGCTCATCGCCACCGCCGGGCAGCGCGTGACGCTGCTCGACGTGCCGTTGCTAGAGTGCCTCGCCCCCTTGCGCGACGCCCTTCCCGGCTCGCGCCTGCTGTCCTGAACCCCTGACGAACGGAGATCCATCATGGCTCGTAAAGCTCTCTCGCGCTGGCGCGAAGCAGCGGATCTGCTCGCCCAGGCACGTGAGGCCGACTGGTCCAACGGCGCCCGCGCCGAGCAGGCTTGGGTCAAGCTCGGCGCGACCGAGACGGAGCTGCTCGGCCCCGTGCAGCAGCCCGGCGAGTTCGCGGACAAGCTAGCCTACCTCCTGCGCGTTACCGAGACACCGGCCGAACGCAAGGTGTCCGTGGCCCGCAAGTCCTGGAAGCACCGCCTGCTGCATTCCGCGATCGAGGATGCAGCGCGGGTCGAGAGCAGCAACGCCGAGCTGGCCCGGCGCTACGAGGCGCTGCGCCGGCAAGTCGCCAAGGTCGCGCATGCCAATGACCTGCAGGAGCAGCTTCAGGCCACGCTGGAGGAGCTTGAGGAGGCGCGGGCCGAGCGCGACGCTGCGCACAGCGCGCTCGAGCGGCTGAACAGCCGCGGCATGGCCCAGGGGTCTATAGCCCGCCACACCGCTGCGGCGCATCATGCCGCCTGCTACGTGCGGGCGCCTAGGCCCGGATAGCCCTGACCACAGTCGGGGCGATAAGGGCCTAGGCGGCTGGGCTGATGCGGATCGGGACGGGACGCGGCGTGGCGGCGTTCATGGGCGCGGTCCCTCGGCCTTCTGCTTCAGCGGCTTCAGCAACTGCAGCGTGGCGGCCGTGAACAGGGCGATCACCACGGCCACGTCGTAGGCGCCGAGGCCGACCGCGGTGCCGACCGCTCCC
>JBBSIT010000810.1:0-2136 GCA_038231995.1 Acetobacterales bacterium
AGCACGAGGCGCGCGACAGCACCGGCGGCGACCCGCATGGCCGTCTCCCGCGCGCTGCTGCGGCCGCCGCCGCGGTGGTCGCGGATGCCGTATTTCAGGTCGTAGGTGAGGTCGGCGTGGCCGGGCCGGTACTGCTGGGCGATCTCGCCGTAGTCGCGGGAGCGCTGGTCCACGTTCTCGATCTGCATCGCGATGGGCGTTCCGGTCGTCAGGCCCTCGAACACGCCGGACAGGATGCGCACCTGGTCCGGCTCCTGCCGCTGCGTGGTGAAGCGGGACTGCCCGGGCCGGCGCCGGTCGAGCCAGGGCTGGATGTCGGCTTCGGACAGCGGCAGGCGGGGCGGGCAGCCATCGACCACGCAGCCGATCGCCGGCCCGTGGCTCTCGCCCCAGGTCGTGACGCGGAACAGGTGCCCGAAGCTGTTGTGGCTCATCCCGGAGCGGTTACTCCGAGGCGACGTTGATGTCGGGCGCCGCCGGGTTCTTCATGCCGACGATGTGGTAGCCGCAATCGACGTGATGCACCTCCCCCGTCACGGCGGCGGAGAGCGGGCTGAGCAGATAGACCGCGGCGCCGCCCACCTCGTCGATGGAGATGTTGCGCTCCAGCGGCGAGTTGTACTGGTTCCAGCGCAGGATGTAGCGGAAATCGCCGATGCCGCCGCTCGCCGCCAGCGTCTTGATCGGCCCGGCGCTGATCGCGTTCACCCGGATGCCCTGCCCGCCGAGATCGGTGGCGAGGTAGCGCACGGAGGATTCCAGCGCCGCCTTGGCCACGCCCATCACGTTGTAATGCGGCATGACGCGCTCGGCGCCGAGATAGGTCAGCGTGAGCAGCGAGCCGCCGGGCCGCATCATCGGCACGGCGCGCTGGCAGACGGCGGTGAAGGAGAAGCAGGAGATGTCGAGCGCGGTCAGGAACGCCTCGCGCGGCGTGTCGAGGTACTTGCCGCGCAGGTAGGCCTTGTCCGCCCAGCCGATGGCGTGGACCACGAAATCGATGCCGTCCCAGCTCTCCCGCATCTGGGCGAACGCCGCGTCGATGCTGGCGTCGTCGGCCACGTCGCACGGCACCACGAGCTTCGAGCCGACGCTCTCGGCCAGGGGCCGCACCCGCTTCTCCAGCGAGTCGCCCTGATAGGTGAAGGCGAGCTCGGCGCCCTGGGCCGCGCAGGCCGCCGCGATGCCCCAGGCGATCGAGCGGTCGTTGGCGACGCCCATGACGATGCCGCGCCGGCCCTGCATCAGCGATCCGCGCAGGGGCAGTGCGGCGGCGGGGAGGGACGGGGCGCCGTCCGGCATGGCAGGACCTCGAGGGTTCAGGGGTTGTCCTAGCTGAGAAGTGCTGTTCGTTCGTATCGACGTTCGCCCGCGCGGGCAAGGCTTGGCGCGGAACGCCGGCGACGGCACAGTCCCGCCAACCGAGGAGTCGCACCATGCCGGACACCCCCGTTCCCGGGACCAGCCATCCCGGCATCCCGGACGCCGCCGACCCGATCCAGCTCTTTCAGGACTGGATGGCCGAGGCCGCGCAATCCGAGCCGAACGACCCCAACGCCATGACGGTCGCGACCTGCACGCCGGACGGCACACCCTCGGCGCGCATCGTCCTGCTGAAGGGCGTCGATATCAGCGGCTTCGTGTTCTACACCAACAAGGACGGTCGCAAGGGCCTGGAGCTGCAGGCCAACCCGCGCGCCGCCCTCCTGTTCCACTGGAAGACCCGGCAACGCCAGGTCCGCATCGAGGGCCGGGTCGAGCACGTGTCCGATGCCGAGGCCGACGCCTACTACGCAAGCCGCGCCCGGGTGTCCCGCCTCGGCGCGTGGGCGTCCCAGCAGTCCCGCCCGCTCCCGGAGCGCGCCGAGCTGGAGCGGCGCGTCGCGGAGTTCGATGCGAAGTATCCCGGCGACGCCATCCCCCGCCCGCCGCACTGGTCCGGCTTCCGCGTGATGCCGGCCTATATCGAGTTCTGGCAGGACATGCCGTTCCGCCTGCATGACCGCCGCACCTACACGCGCGTGGGCGAGGGATGGGCGACGGGCCGCCTCTATCCCTGATCCTTCACTTCAACGCTTCTGTGCTAGGGTTCATGGGACGACAAGACAGGGGAGGACCACCATGCCGATCCGCAAG
>JBBSIT010000811.1:0-2135 GCA_038231995.1 Acetobacterales bacterium
AATCTGATGCAGAATTGTGGCATGATCTATGGCTATGCCCGCGTCTCGACCGCCGCCCAAGACCTCACCACGCAGCGCGCCCAGCTGGACGCAGCCGGGTGTGGCAAGGTCTTTTGCGAGAAGATCACCGGCACCCATGCCGACCGCCCGCAGCTGCGCCGGCTGGTCGCGGCGCTACAGCCGGGCGACGTGGTTGTCACCCCGGCCGTTGACCGCATCTCCCGCGACACGACCGACCTGCTTGTGATCGCTCGCCAGATGAAGCAGGCCGGGGCCGGGCTTCGTTCACTGGCCGAGCCGTTCCTTGATACCACATCCGATTTCGCAGAGATCGTGCTGGCGATCCTTGGCGTTGCCGCGAAGCTGGAACGTCGCCGCATCGTGGAGCGTACCGCGCACGGGCGCGCGACCGCCAAGGCGCAGGGCGTGAAATTCGGGCGCAAGCCGAAGCTCACGCCGCATCAGCAGCGCGAGGCAGCGGCGCGTGTCGCGGCCGGCGAGCCGCAGCGCGCCGTGGCGCGCAGCTACAATGTAAATCAGTCCACCATCGCGCGGCTTCCTATGTCCGATGGCGGGGCTTCCCATGCCTAGAGAGGGAATCCCTATCAATAAGGAGCTGGTGACCTGGGCGCGGACGCGCGCCGGCATCACCCTTGAGAAAGCAGCGCAGAAGCACCGTCACATCGCGGCATGGGAGGCCGGCACGGCATTGCCTTCCTATCCCCAGCTCGAAAGCATGGCCGACGACTTCAAGCTGCCCGTGGCGGTGTTTTTCTTCCCGGAGCCGCCGCGCCTGCCGGCGATCCAGGAGTCTTTCCGCACGTTGCCGGAAACTGAATTTGACCGCATCCCGCGCACGGTGCGGTTCCTGTTGCAGAAGGGCAAGGCGCTACAGCTCAACCTCGCGGAGATGACGCAAGGGAACAATCCGGCGCCCCGGCTCATCACCCGCGACCTGCGTTTCCGCGACGACGTATCGTCCGACACGATGGCGGCGCGGGTGCGCGATTATCTCGGCATCACGCTCGATGAGCAGTTTTCATGGCCGGACGACGACACTGCTTTGAAGGCGTGGCGCAGTGCTGTTCAGGACGCCGGCATCTTCGTGTTCAAGGACGCCTTCAAGGCTGAAAGCTTTTTCGGGTTCAGCCTTTATGACGAGACGTTCCCGATCATCTACGTCAACAACTCGGTCGCGAAGACGCGGCAGACCTTCACCGTGTTCCATGAGCTGGCGCACATCCTGTTCCACACGAGCGGGATCGACACCGCAGCGGAGCAGTACATCCCTGCCCTGCCCGAGCACCAGAAGCGCATCGAGGTGCTGTGCAACCGCTTTGCAGCTGAATTCCTGGTGCCGACGACGGCCTTCAACGCCGCAATGGCCGGGCAGGAGCGCGACCAGGCGGCGGCAGAACGCCTTGCCGCCCTGTTCCGCGTCAGCCGCGAGGTCATTTATCGCAAGTTCCTCGACCGCAACTGGATCGACCAGGCAGAGTATCGCCGCGCGGCCGAGACGTGGATCGCTCAGCGCCAGCCGGGCGGCAGCAGCGGCGGCAATCCGTACCGCACCAAAATCGCCTATCTTGGCCGGGAGTATATCGGTCTGGCCTTCCGGCAATTTTACCAAAACCGGATCGACGACTTGCAGCTTGCCCAATATCTTGACACCAAGCCTAAGAACGTCGGCACGCTCGAAGAATATTATTCAGCGGGTAGTCGATGAGCTACGTCTTCGACAACTCGCCCCTCTCGGCCCTGTTCAAAAACTTCTATCGCAAAACCTTCCGCAGTCTCTGGGATCGCTTTGACGAGCTGGTGGCGGATGGCAGCATTGTCTCGACGCGCGAGGCGCTGCGGGAGATCGAGGACAACGGGCCGGACAGCCTTCAAGCGTGGGCGGCGGGCCACCAGGAGCTGTTCGCGACGCCCACGGCCGCCGAGGGCGCCTTTGTCGCGCACATCTACAGCGTCACGCACTTCCAGCAGAACATCGGTAACTGCTCACGTCCCTTGACGTTTGGAGATCATGAGACGGTTGGGAGCGGTGATCCTTCGAGGGTGAGGCGGATGGCGTCGATGGCGCGGATCGAGCGGCGGCGGCCGGTTTCGACGACGGACCTGATGTCGGCGTA
>JBBSIT010000812.1:0-2126 GCA_038231995.1 Acetobacterales bacterium
AGCGAATCCTACGCCGCCGCGTCGGGGCAAGCACTAAATCGGATCCAACCCCGGACTTTTGCCCCAGTTCCCCCAGGGCTCCTCAAGCGACTGTAATCCTGCGTCTTTATCTCGGATGACTTTAGCGATCCGCAGCAGTTCGGCCGTCGAGCGTGCAAGCCGGTCGAGGCGGCTGACGACCAGGATGTCATCTGCGCGGAGTTCCTGGAGCAGCTGCTCCAGCGCGGGCCGCTGCCGGGCGGCGCCGGAGATCTTCTCTTCGAACAGCTTGCCGCATCCGGCTTCCTTCAGCCGGACGCGCTGTAGGTTCAGGCGCTGATCCTCGGTCGAGACATGGCGTAATCGCGCGGCCGGCCTGGAGCCTGACCCGTTCCCGTCCGGCCCGTGCGTCTGCTGAGATCGGCTCCGATCTCAACCGAGGAGGGCAGCCATGGGCTCGTATGTTGCATTCGACGTGTCACTTCGCTCCACCAGCGTCCACGTGGTGGACGAGGCGGGCAAGTGCCTCTGGCGCGGCAAGTGCGCCACCGAACCCGACGTGCTCGCCGCCACCGTGCGCAAGCGTGCGCCGGAGGTGGTGCGCGTCGGCCTGGAGACCGGCTTCCTCTCGACCTGGCTCTGCCACGCGCTGGCCGAGGCTGGCCTGCCTATGGTGTGCATGGATGCGCGCCAGGCCCGGGCGGTGCTGTCGGTTGGGCTTAACAAGACTGATGCCAACGACGCCGAATGCTTGGCGCAGCTGCTGCGCACCGGCTTCTTTCGCGAGGTCCGGGTCAAGTCGTGGGACAGCATGCTGTTCCGGAACCTCATCACGGCCCGGCGCCAGCTCGTACGCACGGAGGTGGACCTCGCCAACCAGCTCCGGGGCATCCTGAGGACGTTTGGGCTGGCGCTGCCGCCGGGCGGGGGAGGAGGGCGGCGCTTCGAGGCTGCCGTGCGCGAGCGGGCACCGATGCGTGCCGGGCTGAGCCTGATCGTGCTGCCCTTGCTCGAGGCTTGGCGCGCCGTGCGCGACCGGGTTGTCGTGCTCGACAAAGCAGCAGTCGCCGCGGCCCGCCGCGACACGCCTGCTGATGACGGCACCCGGTGTCGGCGCGATCACGGCCCTGACCTACGTCAGCACGGTCGAGGACCCCGCGCTGTTCCAGGGTGCCCGCGCCGTCGGTGCTTGGCTCGGACTCACGCCCAGCCGCTATCAATCCGGCGAGATCGACGTTTCTGGGCGTATCTCGCGCTGTGGCGATGCCTTGCTGCGGACCTACCTCTACGAGGCCGCCAACCAGGTGCTGACCCGCTCGCAATCGGACTCTGCCCTGTGAAGCGGTGGGGGCTGATGGTGAAGGCCAAGAACGGCCGCAAGAAGGCCGTGGTCGCCATGGCCCGCAAGCTCTCGGTCATCCTGCACGCGATGTGGAAGAGCGGCGAGGCGGACGTGGTCAGGACCATCACGATATGCCCGCTGTGGCCGCTCGGACCGCGCTCGGAGACATTGTGAAGTCCCCCACCGGACCCCATCGTGCGGCAGCGGCATCAGCCCTGACCGCGAAGACAACCCTGAACCGGCAGAACGTCAGCCCAAGAACAAGCGGAGAAGAAGCAGAATGGGCTTGACCGAGAAGGCGCGATTAGACAACGCGGGCGTAGCCGAGCTTCACGGCAGGCGCTCGGCAGGCGTGCGAAACTTATCGCATAAAGCAGCTATTCCGCATGGGATATTTGCAGCATGTAAGTGCCTGATCTTTGGTCCACGCCCGGACTGACGCACAAGTCCCGGAGTTCCGCACGCCATGCCGAGCCGTTTCCTGTCTGACGAACAGCTTGCCCGATACGGCCGTTATGTCGGCGATCCCAATGAGGAGCAACTCGCCCGCCACTTCCACCTCGATGCCGCCGACCACGAGTTGGTCGGCAGGATGCGTGGTGCGCATAACCGGCTTGGCTTCGCGGTCCAGCTCGGGACAGCGCGCTTCCTGGGCGCCTTCCTCGACGATCCGACTCAGACGCCGCCTGCGGTGGTCGCGGCCCTGGCGCGTCAACTCGTGTCAACGCCGGAGTAAAAATGCATCGGCGCGCCAGAGTAAAAATACATCAGGAATGATCGCCAGAAGGCCCCCGCCGGGGCCTGC
>JBBSIT010000813.1:0-2126 GCA_038231995.1 Acetobacterales bacterium
GACATGGCTACGCTCAATGTCGAAACCGATCCCTGGCACCCCGAATGGAACTACACCATCAAGCCAAGGACGAAGCAGTAATTGCTGAGAGAGTCCTTAGCGGCGTAGCCGGCGGCTGTTCCTTGTGCAAGCCGTAGGCGCTTGCGACGCCGTCGCAGAACGCCGACTGGCCGCCGTAGCTGGGATGGCGCACCTTCGTGTGCGCCAGGCCGAGCCGTTGAAGCGCGACTGCAGCGTCGTTGCCGATTGCGATAATCCTTTCCGGCTTCAGAGCTTCTAACAAGTGGATCAGGAAGCTCTCGCCGACCCGGCGCTCCGCGACGGTGTGCGCCCGGTTGCTCATCGGGTCGCCTGCCTCGTGCGGGTGCAAGGGAAACAAGTTCCACAGGAACACGGGCTGGCCGACGTGGCGCAGCATCTCCCAGATGACCGCGGCGGTGCGCTCGGCCATGACCGGGCCGGCGGTGGCATTGTAAAGCGGTAGGCCGCCCCAGGCGGCGCTGAACTGCGCGAGGTGCACCTCGTCGGTCAGCGGCAACCCCGTTCGCCGGCCGCCGCGGTAGCCCAAGTCGCGCGCGACCCACACCGACCCGCCCCGCGCGGCCCACGCGGCGCCCAGCGCCGCTTCCAGGTTGCGGCGGCGGCACAGGTGGGAGCCGGGGAGGTCATGATCTGGGCATCGGTCCGAGTAAGGGTTGAACACCGCATCAAGACGCACCTGCGCCAGATCCGCGAGGAAAGCGTCCGGTGTCATGCCGGAAGCGCCTCGACCGATAGGCGCCGCTGCCCCATGTCGAGCCGGAGCAGGCCACGGCGCTGTCCCTTGAGCTGACGAAACGCCGCATAGCCCTGCAGGATCGCTTCCTCCCAAAGCCAGAGCGGGCAGGCTTCCGCCTCGTAGCCGGCGACAAAGCCGTGCACCCCCTTGAGCAGGTCGAGGGGGAGGTTGCCGGGCGAGATGCCCTCGAAAAGCGCGAGCTGCTTTGCCCGGCCAAAGATCCAGGTGGCCACGCCCTCCTCAATGAGCGCGGCGCGGGCGCCGTCCTGGCCTTCGTCCACGTCGGCCCGGCTCTTGCGCTTGAGCCGGAACAGCGCACGCAGCACCGGCGACCACCCCAGCACGGCCGCGTAGGCGTAGTGGAACACGTCGTGGAACCGGTAATCATCCGGCCGCATGATGTTGTCGGTCAGGCGGTCGCCCATGTTGATCCCGTTGCAGCGTTGGAAGACGTAGAGCTTGCCCCCGACCGGGCGCTCGAACACCTCGATTTCCAGCAGGCGCGGGATCTGCTCCTCCTGCGGGCAGCCCTCGTCGAAGAGCAGCGGCAGCGTGCGCTCCTCGGGACCCGGCCAGCGATCTACGATCTTGGCCAAGTTCTGCCGGGCGGCCTGCTCCAACGTGACGCCGGCCTCGCCTGCGGCCTGCACCAGCAGCCGCAGCACCGCGACCAAGTCGCCGGACAAGGCATCGCCGTTGTCCGCATGGTTCCCGACGTCGAAGCGGGTGAGCAATAGGCCGACTTGCCCGGCGAGCTTCAGGAGCGTTCTGTCGTAGGCCGGGGTAGGCGCAGCACGCGACGCGTCGGCCACGGCTCCGCCGAGCGCCGCAAAGGGCAGGTCGGGATCGCGCGCCTGTCCCCATGACTGGAAATCCCCCTGGACCGAGGCGGCCAGATCGCTGAGCTGGATGTGCGCCCGATCCGCCAGCACGGTCAGATACCAGAGGACATCGCCCAGTTCCTCAACGACCGAACCCTCGTAACCCAAGTAGGACGCGGCATCGCGGTGCTTCTTCTTGGCCTCGCTCAACAGGCTGCCAGTCTCCCCGAACAAGCCAAGAAGGGGCAGCACGAGACCAGCGTCCCTTGTACGTTGCCGCTTGCTCGGCGGGTATCGATATCTCACCGAGCAGCAAGGAAAGCGGTGAGTCTCATGCGTCCCTTTGGTCGACGAACCTGTGCGGTAGATAGGGCCCCGCTTCTCCTAACTCCGCTGTTCAGGCCGAACGGTATCCAGGGACGCGGCAGGCCGCTGATCCCGTGTACAAGGTCGCCCGATGCGGAGCCTTGCCGCCTTCACTCACAGTAACGGTAACAGAGATGACTGACGCCACACTTGGGATCGAC
>JBBSIT010000814.1:0-2123 GCA_038231995.1 Acetobacterales bacterium
CGACCGGGTTGAGCCGCGGCACGCCGCGCCCCGAGACGGACCAGGCCGGGCACGTGGCGCCGATGGACATGGGCGGCATGGACATGGGCGGCGGCGCGGCCGCGGGCGGCATGGCCGGGATGCAGCACGGGGCACCGGCAGACGGGACGCCGATGGCCCGCATGGACCATTCCAAGATGGGCGGCGCAGCACCGATGCCCGGGATGGACCATTCGGCCATGGGCTACTCGATGCCCGCCGGCCAGTCGATGAACCACGCCGGCATGAACATGAAGCAGACCACGCCGGCGAACGGTCCCTCGGGCGGCGAGATGGCAATGGCCAACCAGAACGGCATGGCCGGCATGGACCACGGAGGGGCGAGCGGCATGCAGATGGCCGACCCCATCCAGCAGGACACCGGCGCGCCGCCCGGCGCCAAGGTGCTGTCGTATCGCGACCTCAAGGCGCTGAACAATCCGTATGGCAACCGCAAGCCGGACCGGGTGATCGAGGTCCGCCTGACCGGCAACATGGAGCGCTACTTCTGGTCCATCAACGGCAACAAGTTCAGCGAGGCGCAGCCGATCGTCTTCCCCTACGGCGAGCGCGTGCGGCTGCATTTCATCAACGAGACCATGATGAACCATCCCATGCACCTGCACGGGATGTGGATGGTGCCGGACGTGGGCAACGGCGCGCAGAACCCGCTCAAGCACGTCGTCAACATCAAGCCCGGCACCACGCTGGACGTGGACGTGCTGGCCGACAACGAGGGCGGCTGGGCGTTCCACTGCCACCTGCTCTACCACATGGAGACCGGCATGATGCGCAAGGTCGAGGTCGTGCGGCAGCGAAGCGCCGCCCGGTGAGCAGCGGTCAGCGCCAGGCCGCGGCCGCCATCCTGGCCGCGGCCGCGGCGACTTGGGGCGCGCCCGCGTGGGCACAGGGCGCCCCTGCCGGGCACTCGATGCCCGGCATGTCCATGCCGGCCGCGACGTCCTCCCCGTCCCCGAACACGACCGTGAACCTCGGCGCCGGGAGCGGAGCCGGCAACGGGGCGGGAATCGTGCACTCCGGTCACGAGGTCCTCTCCGGGGCGGTGCTGATCGACCAGCTCGAATTCCGCGGCAACGGCCGCGACGCCTCCGCTGCCTGGGAGGGGCAGGCCTACTACGGCAGCGACTACAACAAGGTCTGGATCAACACGCGCGGCGAGTACAGCGGCAGGGAACGCGCCTTCGAGCGGGCCGAGTTGCAGCTCCTCTATTCCCGGCTGATCGGCTACTTCTTCGACGCGCAGGTCGGCGTCCGGCAGGACTTCCCGATCCGGCCGCGCCAGGGCACGCCCGCCCGCACCCACCTGGTCATGGGCCTGCAGGGCCTGCTGCCCAACTTGTTCGAGCTGAACCTGCAGGGCTTCGTCAATCACAGGGGCACGTTGGCGGCCCGGGTCGAGGCGTCGTACGACGCCTACATCACCCAGCGCCTCGTGCTGCAGCCCCGGGTCGAGCTGAACTTCGCCGCCAATGCCGACCGTCCGGCGCGCGTCGGCAAGGGCTTAACCAACATCGAGACCGGGCTGCGGCTGCGCTACGAGATCACCCGCGAGGTCTCGCCCTATGTCGGTATCTCCTACGAGCGCGCCGTGGGCGAGACCTCCACCCTCTACCAGCGCTTCGGCGAGAAGCCCGAGGCCACCACCGTGGCGGCCGGCATCCGGCTGTTCTTCTAGGCAACGGCCGATGCAGGACACGCACGCGGAGGACGGCGATGGACCGCTCCCGACGCTGCGGCCTCCTGTGGGCGAGGCGCCCGAGCCGCACGTCCTCGTGGTCGAGGACGACGGCGAGACGCGCCGCCTGCTCGTCCGGCTGCTGCGCGAGAACGGGCTGCGCGCCACCGGCGCTGCCGACGGGCGGGAGATGTGGCAGGCGCTCGCAGCCGCGCCGGCCGACCTCCTGCTGCTCGACCTCATGCTGCCCGGCCGCTCCGGCCTGGAACTGCTGCGCGATCTCCGCGCCGACCCGGCGCGCGCCGCCACGCCCGTGGTGATCGTCACCGCCCGCGGCGAGGTAGGCGACCGCACCCGCGGCCTGGAGCTGGGCGCGGACGACTACGTGGCCAAGCCGTTCGACCGGCGC
>JBBSIT010000815.1:0-2120 GCA_038231995.1 Acetobacterales bacterium
ATGATGCGCAGCCCGACTGTCTCGGACAATTTCACCCTGTTGTCAGTCCGCAGCTTGGCGATGTCGGTCGTCGGCACGTTGTCGATGAACTGCACGTCCCCCGCCAGCAGCGCCGCCGTCCGCGACGCGCCGTTGGACAGCATGCGGTAATCGACCCGGCCCCAGGCGGGCTTCTCGCCCCAGTAATCCTCGTTGCGCTCCAGCTCCACCCGGTCGCCGGGCCGATACGACACGAAGCGGTACGGCCCGGTGCCGATCGCGACCTTGCCGCTGTTGAAGTCCTCCGTGGACGCCCCCTCGTGGATCGAGCGGCTCAGCATCATGACCTGCGCCAAGTCATTGGGCAGCAAGGGGTACACGCCGTCGGTGCGGAGCCGGATGGTGTGCGGATCGACGATCTCCACGCCCACCACGGCCTTGGTGTAGATCGAGTAGGAGCTCGGGCTGTTCGGCACCTTGGGCACGCGGTCGAGCGTGAACGCCATGTCGTCGGCGGTGAACGGCGCGCCGTTGTGGAAGCGCACGTCCGGGCGGAGCTTGAACTCCCAGGTCTGCTCGTCCACCAGCCGCCAGCTCGAGGCGAGGCCGGGGATGATCTTGGCCTGCGCGTCGGTCTCGGTCAGGCTGCTGAAGATATGCCGGGCCAGCGCGAGATTCGGCGTCAGGTTATGATAATGCGGGTCGATGCTGGTGACCGGCGCGCTGACCGCGAGGGTGAGCGACGGCGCGGGCTGCGCCCAGGCGGGAGGACCAGCCGACGCGAGCGCCACCGATCCGCCGAGCACCAACGCTTGCAACAGCCTCATGCCATTCCCCCTCTGCTTGAGGCGCATGCGGCGCCCGATCGCCCGATCATCTCATACCCGCGTCGGCTGCGCACCATAGCGGAAATGGATCGCGGGGGCGGCCTCGGTTGCCCAGAGCTTCCAGCCCTGTAGAGTAACGCGATGCCCGCTACCCCCACCGCCCCGGACCGGCCCACCACCGCTGAGATGCTGGCTCGGCTCGTGGGCTTCGACACCCCGAGCCGCAACAGCAACCTCGCGCTGATCGGGCATATCGGCGCCTACCTCGACGCGCATGGCGTGCCGTACCGCATCAGCACGGACGCCGGCGGCGGCAAAGCGAATCTGCACGCCGTCATCGGCCCCCTCGCGCCGGGCAGCGTGGCGCTCTCCGGCCATCTCGACACCGTGCCGGTCGAGGGCCAGGCCTGGACGTCCGACCCGTTCACCCTGACCCGGCGCGACGGCCAGCTCGTCGGGCGCGGGGCAGCCGACATGAAGGGCTTCGTCGCGAGCTGCCTCGCCGCAGTGCCCGATCTCAAAGACGCCGGCCTGGCCCGGCCGGTCCACCTGCTGCTGACCTACGACGAGGAGGTGAGCTGCGACGGCGCGCGGCGGCTCATACAGGATCTCGACGAGAGCGGCATGCGCCCGGCTATGTGCATCGTCGGCGAGCCCTCCGGCATGCAGCCGATCCTGGCGCATAAGGGCCGCCTCGCCGTCCGCGTCACGGTGCGCGGCCGGCCGGGACACAGCAGCGACCCGGCGCGCGGCGTCAATGCCGTGCAGTGCGCGGCCGAGGCGGTCGCCTGGGTGGCGGCCGAGGCCCGCCGGCTCGCGGCCGAGGGGCCGTTCGAGGCCGGGTTCGACCCGCCGCACAGCACGGTCCATGTCGGCACCTTTGAGGGCGGCACCATCCTGAACATCATCCCCGAGCGGGCCAGCTTCGTCATGGAATGGCGCACCATCCCGGCGGACGACTTCTTCGTCGACCTCGCGCGCATGCAGGCCCATGTCGCCGCCGCGATCGAGCCGGCGATGCGCGAAGTGGACCCGGCGTGCGGTTTCACGTTCGAGACGCTGAACTGGATTCCCGGCCTGTCGCTCGACGCCGGGAGCCCGCTCGCGGCCATGGTGGGGCAGCTCACGGGCTCGAACAGCACGGGCAAGGTCAGCTACGGCACGGAGGCCGGGCTCTACCAGGCCGCGAGCATCCCCACCATCGTGTGCGGCCCCGGGCACATCCAGCAGGCGCACCAGCCGGACGAATGGATCGCGCAGGGCGAGCTCGACGCCTGCGACGCGTTCATCCGCCGGCTCGCGTCGCGGCTGGCG
>JBBSIT010000816.1:0-2110 GCA_038231995.1 Acetobacterales bacterium
TCTGCCTTGGACGATGATTGAACTGCGCCACAACGCTCAAGCCTGAAAGACTGGAGTATTACGCCATGAAATAGCTTGACGAGAACGGCCCTCATGTGAGGCCGGACATATGGGCGCAAGCGATCTGATCAAAGCACTGCCGAACACCTTGCGAGGAGGCGGCCGTTCTCTAATCGCGTCTCCCTCGTCAAGCACTTTATCCATCGTCGCCGCCCGGGGTCACGGTTCTCTCCGCGGTCGGCGTTGGCCGCCGCAACATCTGGTCCGAAGCACAGGCGCTGCAATGTCCACAACGGGCTCATGTGGAAACCACACGGCCCAACGGCCTCCCTCGCAGCTCGCCTGCACCCTCGCCCCGGTGGGCAACTCGCACCCGCGCTAGCGTGACGCGCGAATGGATCTCGTCAGGGTTTGGTCAGGCGACCGCCGGCTGCTCTGCCCAACGGAACGGCTCGCCCGAACGCCAGATGCTGTGCAGGATCACGGCCAGCTTCCTGGCAAGTGCCACGCGCGCCTTGCCAACGCCGGACCGCTTCGCGATGGCCTGCGCCCAGTCCTTCAAACGCGAGGCCCGCTTGACCCGCGTCAGGAGCACGACGGCCGCCTCATACAGCAGCGTGCGGGCCAGAGTATCGCCGCACCGCGAGATCCTGCCGCTGCGGTCGACCTCGCCCGACTGATACTGCCGTGGCGTCAATCCCATATGCGCGCCGACCGATCGTGATCGGGTGAAGCGTGTCGGATCCTCGACCGTGCTCACGTAGGCCAGCACAGATACCACCCCGATGCCGGGCACGCTCATCAACAGGCGACAGGTCGGGCTCGCCTTTGCCAGCGCGCGCACCGCTTTGTCGAAGGCGGCAACCTGCTCGCGCAGCTGCCGCCAGGCCATGAGCATGGGCTGCACAATCGGCACCAGGTCATCGCGGTTGGCGAGCAGGGCCTCGACCCGCCGGTCGAACGAGAGGCCGCGCATGGCGCCGGGCAGCAGGCCGAACGTCTTGAGCACGCCCCGGATATGATTCGACAGCCGCGTCGTCATGCCGACGAGCTGCGCCCGGGCACCCAGCAAGGCACGCGCCCGGTGGGCGTCAAGTGACTTCACGTGCACCGACCGATACCATCCCGTGCGCATGATCTGAGCCAGCCCCTCGGCGTCGTTCTGGTCGGTCTTGTTCATCTGCATTTTGAGCGCGGCGCTGGCATGCCTCGCGTCCAGGCAAACAACGTTGAGCCCTCGCGTCCGCAGATCATGCACGAGCCACGGCGTCATCGGCCCGGTCTCAACCCCAATGCCGGCATCTTCTCCCGCATGCCCCCTTACGGCACGCTCGATCTGCTCCGGATCCGTGGCGCACTGGCCGCGCCATAACCTGCGACCGGTCTCGTCGACCACGCACACCGCCGTCAGCTTCTGCGAAACGTCCAAACCAACAAATCGGGCCATCGAGCCGCCTCCCATGTGCAAGCCACCGAACAACAGCGCCCGGATCGCGGCATCATGAAAGCCTCAGGCTCCCGACCGCGATTACCCGATGTCCACATATGGGTCAGGGCCCACATGCTGCAGCGCGCCGTCGCCTTCGCTGACCTCGGTGCCGATGACCTCGACCGTGTCGACAAGCACCGCACCGCCAAGCGGCTGGTCCGCCGCCTCGACGCGCTCGGCTACGCCGTCATGCTCCGCCCCAAGCCCGCGCGCCAGGTCCGCCATGGCATATCAGCACACCGGATCCGGCCCGCCCGTGTGAGTTTTCGGGCCAGCCAAGCAAGATTGTTTGACAGAAATCCCGAGCGACAAATCCTCGCAGTCTCGGCGCCGTTGTTGATTCATTTCATGAACCGCTCGGTCCGCGCGCGTTCCTCCTGCAGGTGGAGTTGGAAGCGACGCATGGCGTCATCCTTGCGGGCCTGGTTGTAATGGGCGGCATTCACCTCCTCCGAAATGGCCAACACGCTGGCGGCGAGCCCGGGATTGGCTGGGTCCACGTAGGCGGCGGTGGTTGCCAGCGAATGACGGAAGCGATGCGGCCCGAACACCGTGCCGAATTGCTTGGCCGAGCCCCGGCGGATCACCCCCTCGATCCCCCTGATGCCCAATTTACCGCCA
>JBBSIT010000817.1:0-2099 GCA_038231995.1 Acetobacterales bacterium
CCAGTGTCGCGATCAATCAGGCGGAAATTGCTCATGCGGCAGGTCTCCGAAGCGCAGCCACTCAATCCGCCGACCCTACAACTCGCTTCCGCGTCGCGTTAAGTCCGACAGGCTGCTAGCGACTTCAACGGCGCCCCAAGGTGGGCGCCCGCAACAAGGATTCAGCTCCGAATGTCCATCAAGCCACGCACCAAGGTTCCCGCCCTCAGCGTGCCCATGGTCGGCGGCGGCCAGTTCGAGCTGGCGCAGAGCGCGCCCAAGACGTTCACGCTGCTCGTGGCCTATCGCGGCCTGCATTGCCCTGTCTGCAAGACCTACCTGCGCGACCTCGACCGCAAGCTCGCCGAGTTCGAGGCGCTTGGCGTCAAGGCCGTGGCGGCCAGCACCGACACGCGGGAGCGGGCGGAGCAATCGAAGGCCGAGTGGGGAATCGAGCACCTGCCCATCGCGTACGGGCTCCTCATCGAGCAGGCGCGCACATGGGGCCTCTTTATCTCGGCGGGCATCAAGGACGGCGAGCCGCCGTTGTTCGCCGAGCCCGGCCTGTTCCTGATCCGGCCGGACCAGACGCTCTATGCGGCCTCTATCCAGACGATGCCGTTCGCGCGGCCGTCCTTCTCGGACGTGCTCGCCGCGGTGAAGTTCGTGACGGAGAAGGACTACCCCGCCCGCGGCGAGGCATAGGAACCCGGATCGGGGAGACCTGCGCCTGGGCTCCCCGGCGTTCATGCGATGATGCCCAAGCCCATGATGCAAGCCCGACGCCCGCGCGACGCGCTCGCCACCTGCCCGGAGGACTGGGCGGCGCTGATGGTGCTTGCGCAGGGCGGTGATGGCGCGGCCTACCGGAAGCTGCTCATCGGCATCACACCCTATCTCAGGGCCATCGCCAGCCGGGCGCACCGCAATCCGAGCGACGCAGAGGATACCGTCCAGGACGTTCTCCTGACGTTTCATGCCGTCCGGCACACCTACGATGCATCGCGCCCGTTCAAGCCGTGGCTGGCCGGGATCGCCCGGCACCGGGTTATCGACCGCCTGCGGGCGCTGGGCCGCGCGTCCGCCAGGGAGGTCGCCATCGAGCTGGAGCACGAGGGGTTCCCCGCCGCGGAGACCAACCCGACCGGCAGCTTCGAGGCACAGGATCTCCACGCCGCGATTGGGTCGCTGCCGCCCGGGCAGCGGCAAGCGGTGACGCTGCTCAAGCTTCAGGAGAGATCCCTCAAGGAAGCCACGGCGGTCAGCGGGATGTCGGTCGGCGCACTCAAAGTCGCCACGCACCGGGGCATCGCCGCCCTGAGGCTACTGCTGTACGAGCGGGGGGCCAGGAAATGATGGACACCCCCGACCTCATCGAGAGCCTGGCCGCCGATGCCCGGCCGGTGCGGGCGATCCGCCCCCCGCTGGTGCGGACGGCGGGATGGCTCGCGCTGGCGGCAGCCATTCTGCTGCTGCTTGCCATCGAGCATGGCCTGCGGCCTGATCTGGCGGAACAGCTCCGCAAACCCTCGTTCCTGCTGGGAGGCATCGCGTCGGCGGCAACCGGCGTCCTTGCGGCCGAAGGATGCCTGCTGGGCAGCCTGCCCGACCGCTCCCGCCGCTGGCTGCTGCTGCCTGTGCCGACGCTGCTCCTCTGGGTATCCAATATCGGCTATGGCTGCCTGACCGATTGGGTCAGCGTGGACGCGGGCGCGCTGCGGATGGGCGAGGCGGTCCGGTGCTTTGCGACCGTGCTCGCCGTAAGCGTGCCGCTGTCGGTTGCGATATTCGCTATGCTCCGCCATGCCGCGCGGCTGCGCCCCAAGCTGGTGACGCTGACTGCGGGCCTGGCCGTTGCAGCGATGACCTCCACGGCGCTGTCGCTGCTGCACCAGATCGACGCGACGGTGATGATCCTGGCCTGGAACCTGGGCGTGGCCGCGCTGCTAGTGGCGCTCGAGGGCGCCCTGGGCCGCCGCGTGCTGTCCCGGTTGGCGCGGGGTTTCGCCCCGGGCTAGGCGAGCGGCCCTGCTACGCCCGGCTGCAGGCCGCACCGCCGAGCACGCAAAAGGAAGCGCAATGCGGGTGGTTCAGCGCGACCGGGCGGCTCGCCTCCGCCA
>JBBSIT010000818.1:0-2094 GCA_038231995.1 Acetobacterales bacterium
GGCCGACCGGCGCCTCGCCGGGTGCTGCGGGCGTCACCAGCACGTCCAGCCCGTCCATCACGCCGGCGAAGCCCGCGCGCAGGTCGCGCAGGGTCGCGCGGACCTCGGCGATGGCGGCAGGGGACTGCGCGAGGCCCCACTCCATGCGCTCGCGCAGCACCGGGCTGAGCGCGTCGCGGTGCCGGGTCAACTCCCAGCCGAGGGCGCGGGCGCTCTCCCCGTTCATCACCATCGCATGCGCGTCCTCCACGGCCGCATACGCGGCGGGGAGTTCCACGTCGCGCAATTCGGCGCCTTTGCTGCCGAGGCGGCTCGCGGCCTGCTCGAACAGGGCCTGCGTCTCGGACGCCGCGCGATCCCAGAGCGGGGTGCGGCACAGGCCGATGCGCGGGGTGGAACCCGGCCGGGCATCGGGGTCGCCGAGGTCCGTTCCGGCGACGGCACCGGCGAACAGAGCGCAGTCGGCCAGGCTGCGCGCCATCACGCCGACCGTGTCCAGGCTGTCGGACATCAGCTTCATGCCCTCGCGCGGGATCAGGCCGAAGCTCGGCTTGTAGCCGACGATGCCGCAGAAGGCGGCGGGGCGGATCACGCTGCCGGCGGTCTGCGTGCCGAAGGCGAGCGGGAAGAATCCGGCGGCGACGCCGGCGGCCGAGCCGCTGCTGCTGCCGCCCGGCGTGCGCGCGGGGTCGTGCGGGTTCGTGGTGGGGCCGGGATGGCGGGTGGCGAACTCCGTGGTCACGGTCTTGCCGAGCGCGACGGCACCTGCCTCGCGCGCCCAGGCAACGCAGGCGGCGTCCGCCCGCGGCCGGTGCCCGCGCCAGATCGCCGAGTTGTACTCGCTCGGCATGTCGGCAGTGTCGAGCACGTCCTTGATGCCGATAGGCAGACCATGCAGCGCCCCAGGTCCGGCGCTGGCGGAGGCTGCGCGCGCCGCCGCCGGGTCGAGCCACGCCATCGCCCGCACCGTGGGCTCGCGCTGGGCGATGCGGTCGAGGCAGGCCTCCATCAGGGCCTCGGGGCGCAGCCGGCCCTCGCGGAGCTCGGCTGCGGCCTGCGTGGCGGTGAGATCGGCGGGATGCGGCATCATTATTTCCTGTTCGCGGCTGGCGCAGCGGGGCGCGTGGGGCCATCGTATGCCAGCTATGATGACATTGCCTCCCCCGATCCGCATCGGCCACGCCGAGGATGGAACGCTGACCTACCTGGTTGACCTGCCGCCCGAGGCGCTGCCGCCGGTGCGGGGGCGCGACCTGGCGGCTGCGTGGGACGCCGCGCGGGAGGCTGCGACGGGCGCGGTCTGGGGCGCAGGCCGGCTGTTCCGCTTCCGCCGGGCCGACGGCGGCTTCACCGACTTAGCGCTCGCGGACCGCGACGCCCGCTGCTGGGCCGGCGCCGTGGACCTCACGGTCGGCATGGGGACCAGCTACGGGCCTGTCGCTGTGCCTGCGACTGCTGGCGCTGGTGGACCTGCTGGCCCGCGCGCCCTGGACGGCGGGGCTGTTCGAGCTCGGGCGAGCCGGCGCCGAGCTGCACTCTGCCTTGCTGCGGGCGGCCGCCAGCAGCCAACTCACGGCGGAGGCGCGGTTCGACGAGACCGGCTTCCGCGCCGCCCTCACTTGCCTGCCCGGTCCGGCCGGCCGACCTATTGGAGCCCTTGCATGATCCGCGCCCTGCCCGTCCTCGTCCTGGTGGCGCTCTCCGCGTGCCAGTCCGCGCCGCCCCGGTCGCCTCGGGCGTCCGCCGACGCCGCGACGGTCGCGGCGTGCCGGGAGCGGGCCGACGAGGTGTTTGCCCGGCAGAACCGGGTGGACCTGTCGCGCCGCGATGAGCGCGACGCCCCGTTCGCGTCCAGCTACAACTCCGGCATCACGACCCGCGGCCTCGGTGACCGCTACGAGTGGGGACGCATGGTCGCAGCGTGCACCCGCGGCGGCGGACCCGGCGGCGAGGCGCCGACCGGCCCGACCTTCTCTCCGTCCGTGCCCGCAACGCAGGGCACGGCCATGCCTTGAGCCTAGTGCTCTGTCATCCCTCCGTAGTCGGGTAGAGTTTGCGGAGCTTGATGCGTGCGTCTGCGGTGGTGAACCGCCA
>JBBSIT010000819.1:0-2088 GCA_038231995.1 Acetobacterales bacterium
GCTCGCGCATGCGCTGGCGGTGCCCGTGCGGCCCGGTGCTCGCGAACGGCACGGATGGAGACGGCGCGCTTTCGGCGATGCTCCTGGTCATGCAGAACTCCACGACAACATCGTGGCGCACTGTTCCACATATCGGCGAAAGATGGTGTCCTTAGATCGGGACTCCGTCCCAGGCTTTGAGGCGCGGCGCTACGTCTCGAACGCTGCGACTCCGACGCGTTTGCCGATCATGAACGCGTCCGCCACCAGCTCGAACGGCCGCGCATCTACCTCCGACGTTCCGGTCCGCAGCAGTTCCGCGAAGCGCCGGTAGATGCCGCCGTATTCGTCGCGCGGCTCGTTCGTCACGACGGCGCCGTCCACCTCGAGCTTTGCTCCGCCGTCCAGAAGGTGCAGATGCTGCCCGGCCGCGGTGCGCAGCCGAACTTCCCAGGTCTCATGCGGGGTTGGGTTCCAGTCGAAATCGGCGGCGAGCTTGGCGTCGGGCCGGTTGGATGCGAACTCCAGCTTGACCGAGATCGGCGAGTCAGCGTTGGCCGGCACGCTCATCTCGGCCTGTTTCACCCACACCGGCTCCGGCAGGATCGCCATCAAGATGGACAGCGCGTTGATGCCGGGGTCGAACACGCCGAAGCCGCCGGGCTGCCACACCCATTTCTGGCCCGGGTGCCATTTGCGCACGTCCTCGCGCCACTCCACCTGCATCTCGGCGACCGATTGCCCGTGCAGCCGGCGCGCAGCCTCGGCCACCGCCGCGTTGTATTGGGCGTGCCAGGTGGCGAACAGCACGCGGTCCCGCTCCTTGGCGATGCGCCGCATGTCCTCCAGCTCGCTCAGCGTCGCGGCCGGCGGCTTCTCCAGCAGCACTTGCTTGCCGGCCAGCAGCGCCGCGCGGGCGATGTCGTGGCGCACCTGCGGCGGCGTGCAGATCGCGACGGCGTCCAGGTCGGGCACGGCCTTCAGCATCTCGTCGGTCGTGCGGTAGATGGTGTTCAGTCCGGGCGGCGGGTCCCCGCGCGGACTGCATACCGCGGCGAGGCGGAAATCGGGGTTGGCCGCGATGCTGGGAAGGTGCTGGTCCTTCGCGATCTTGCCCAGGCCGATCACGCCGATGCTGTACGCCATGGGTCCCTCCGATCCTTTGCAGTCAGCGCTTGAACTCCGGCGCCGCCTCTGCGCCCACTATGCGGGAACGGCGCCCGGCTGCAACCCGGCGCTGGACGGGGGATGCGGGATGGCGACAGAGGCGGATTTGACCCGGCGCGCGCTGCTGCAAGCATCAGCCGCGGCCGCGGCAATGCGCGTCATGCCGGTCCATGCCGCCGCCGATCCGGCCGCGTTCCACGCGGAGGACTTCGCCATTGTCGGCATCTACGACGTGGACTGGCTGCTGGACCCGCCCTACCTGCGCCTGCTCGACACGCTCGCGGCGTCGCCGGGCGCGGTCCGTGGCGTGCGGGTGTTCGGGTCGCTCAGCAGCGGCGCGCGCGAGCGGGTCAACCCCGAGGGCAGCGGCACGGTCTGGCCCGCGCCGGACCAGCCGATGGATTTCACCCCCACGCTCCGCGGGCTGGACGCGCTGGTGGAGCGCGATCTGACGCTCTTCCTGCCGCTCACGTTCTTCCCGCGCGCCGTGTCGCCCTCGCCCGTCGAGCCGCCCGGCGACTTCGCATCCTGGCAGCGCCTGGTGCGCGCCTTCCTCGACATACTTGTGCAGCGTTATGGCGCCGCCCGGGTCGCGGGCTGGTGGTTCGAGGTGTGGAACGAGCCGAACATGTTGCCGTTCTGGCATGGCGGGTTCGACCGCTATCTCGACCTGTATCGCGCCACCTCCGCCACCGTCACGGCGAGCGGCCACCGCCTGCGCCTCGGCGGCCCGGCCATCGCCTACCACGACGAGGGGCCCGAGCTGATCGAGCGCTTCGCGGCCTTCCTCGCCGCCGAGCCGGACATGCGCTGCGACTTCGTGTCGTTCCACCGCAAGGGCATCTGGGGCCCGCACGAGGCCGAGCCGCTGCTGGCCCGCTCCGTCGATGCGGCGCAGCGGACGGCCGACGCGCTGCTGCGCCTGGCGCCGGCGCGGGCGCC
>JBBSIT010000820.1:0-2079 GCA_038231995.1 Acetobacterales bacterium
CGGCGGCATCAGAAACCCAGTGTCGCGATCAATCAGGCGGAAATTGCTCATGCGGCAGGTCTCCGAAGCGCAGCCACTCAATCCGCCGACCCTACAACTCGCTTCCGCGTCGCGTTAAGTCCGACAGGCTGCTAGCCAGTCGTAAAGGGGTCGGTTAGGCGTCGGTGTTCGTCCAGCGCGAAGCGGTCGGTCATGCCGGCGATGTAGTCGGTGACGGTGAGGGCCGCGCGCAGGCCGTCAGACTCGCCGGCCAAGGAGCGCCAGCCGTCCGGCAGCATGGTCGTGTCGCCGTGCAGCAGGCGGAACAGCTCCTCGGTGACGCGCCGCGCCTTGCTGGACTGACGGTTGACGCGCCAGTGGCGGTACATGCGGGCGTGCAGGAAGTCCTTGATGGCGAGGTTGGCCTCCGCCATCGCCGGGCTGAACGCGACCACGGGGCGCTTCGCCTTGCGCACCGCATCGGAGTCGGCCGGGCCGAGCGCCTCCAGGCGCCGTCGCGTCTCGGCGATCAGGTCCGTCACCAGCACGTTGATGACCCGGCGGATCGTCTCGTGCCGTAGCCGCGGCGGCGGCACGTCGAGGCTCGCGACGCGCGCCTGGGCCAGCGCCTCCCCCACCACCGGCAGGTGCGCGATGTCCTCCGGACGGAACAGCCCGGCGCGCATCCCGTCGTCTAGATCATGGCTATGGTAGGCGACGTCATCCGCCAGCGACGCCACCTGCGCCTCCGCCGAGGCGTAGGTGTTGAGATGCAGCGAGTGGAGCGCGTCGTACTCCGCGATGTAGGGCGGCGGCTTGCGCAGCGGGCCGTTGTGCTTCGCCAGGCCCTCCAGGGTCTCCCATGTCAGGTTCAGCCCGTCGAACGCGGCGTAGCGGTTCTCTAGCTTGGTGACGATGCGCAGGGATTGCGCGTTGTGGTCGTAGCCGTGCCACGGCTTCATGCAGGCGTTCAGCGCGTCCTCGCCGGCGTGGCCGAATGGCGGGTGGCCGAGGTCGTGCGCGAGCGCCAGCGCCTCCGTGAGGTCCTCGTCGAGCCCCAGCTCGCGGGCGATGCTGCGGGCGATCTGCGCCACCTCGATGCTGTGCGTCAGCCGGGTGCGGAAGAAGTCGCCCTCGTGGTTGACGAACACCTGGGTCTTGTACTGCAGCTTGCGGAAGGCGGAGCTGTGGATGATGCGGTCGCGGTCGCGCTGCCACGGGCTGCGCGTGGGTGATTCCGGCTCGGGGTGGAGCCGGCCGCGCGATGTCTCGGGGCGGACGGCGTAGAGGGCGTGCTGCATCGGCCAGTCCTAGAGCATGGCCAGCTTCGCCATGCTCTATTTTTGTTGAAACGTGGGGGGAGGCGCGGACTTAGCACCTGCGAGGGCGCGTCTTCAATCCGGCGGGCGGATGTCCTATGTTATCGGGATGGACATGCAACAGGCTGCCTCCGGATTCTCCGTGTCGTCACGCGCCGCCGAGCGCATCGCCGAGATCGCCGGGTCGGGCGGCAAGGCGTTGCGCGTCGCCGTGCTGGCGGGCGGATGCAGCGGCTTCCAGTATCGCTTCGAGCTGGATGATGCGGCGCAGCCGGATGACTTGCTGGTGGAGGCGGCCGGCGCCCGCGTGCTCGTGGACCCCGCGAGCCTCGACCTGCTCGCCGGCTCCCAGCTCGACTACACCGACGAGCTGATGAGCAGCCACTTCACCGTGCGCAACCCCAACGCCACCTCCGCCTGCGGCTGCGGCACCAGCTTCTCCGTCGATTAAGGGTGAAAGTCGCTACCTGGAACGTCAATTCCATCCGCATGCGCGAGCGGCATGTCGCCGCGTGGCTCGGCCGCGTGCAGCCGGACCTGCTGCTGCTGCAGGAACTGAAGTGCGAGGCGGCGAGTTTTCCGGCGGCCGCGTTCGAGGCGGCCGGCTACCGGGCGGAGGTGGTCGGGCAGAAGGGTTATAACGGCGTCGCGGTGTTGTCGCGCGTGCCGTTCACGACGACGTTGCGCGCCCTCCCCGGCCTGCCCGATGGCGACGCGCAGGCGCGCTACGTCGAGGTCGAGGCCGAGGGTATCGCGGTTGGCAACCTCTATCTGCCCAACG
>JBBSIT010000821.1:0-2071 GCA_038231995.1 Acetobacterales bacterium
ATCCGCGTGGCGCTGACCGCGCCCGATCCGGCGGTCTGCCTGCTGCGTGCGGACGGCCCCGCCGCGCTCGGGCCCGATCACCCCGCCTACGGCAAGGTCGCCGTCACCGGACATCCCCTGGCCTATGTGTGCCGCGGCGGGACATGCGGCCTCCCCGTCGCCGAGCCCGAAGCGTTGCGGCGCGCGCTGAGCCACCCCTGCCTCAGCGACGGCCCGGAGCCTCGCACGAGATGACAACGCCGGAAACCGCCGTGCGGCCGCAGCGGCGGAGCGGGCCTTGGATGTCGTGAGGAGAGCCATGTCTGTCTTTCGTGTGCACGGCGGGCCAGCAGCACCTTGGCTGCTGGGCCGTGACGGGAGGCATGAGGCTGCAAGGATCAAGGTAGAGCAGCGGAGCAGTTTGCGGTCAGGCGTTATGCCCCGGTTAGCCAGCGATCATGCTGCAGTGCAGCATGAATGTGGGAGGACCAACAAGGGCTTTCGCTGCGGCGAGAAGCACGATACCGGGAGCGTTGTTAAGTCCGCTCGGCCGAGGTGCTCAGGTCGCTTGCGTGGGCGCAGGGTGGGGATGTTCCCCGAAGAAGCGCAGCATCTCCCCAGTGGCGTCAGGTCCCTGCGGGTCGGTGTAGGAGCCTGCTGTGCTGCCGCCGGACCAGGCGTGGCCAGCGCCATGGATCACCCACTGCTCGATCATCGGCTGCCCGGTCCCGTCCGAGTGGACCGTGCGGCTATAGGCGTGGCCGCCGGGCGCCTGCCCGGTGTGCACCCGCGTCCGCAACGAGACGTCCTGCGTCGCTTGTGCCACGACGTCGTCGCCGTTGCGCGGGCTGACCGTGGTGTCCCGGTCTCCATGGAACACGATGGCCGGAACGATCCGGCGCTGCACGCCAGAGCCTGCTTTGCCGTGCGCGACGGCTCCGCTCCCTCGCTTCATCGCGGCGAGAGCCGAGGGCAGGTCGCGGGCCGCCCCGCAGGCAAGGCCCGAATGCACGCCGATGGCGGCATACAGGTCCGGATATGTCTCGCCCATCACGGCCGCTGCCGCGCCGCCCGCCGACAATCCGGCGACATAGACGCGCTGGAGATCGACCGCGTAGTCCTGCATGACCTGGCGCGTGATGCCCGCGATGAGCGACGGCTCGCCCCGGCCGCGCTGCTGGTCCTCCGCGCTGAACCACTTCCAGCACTTCTGCGCGTTGGCGTTCGTGGTCTGCCCGGGATAGACGACCAAGCAAGTCTGCTCCTCGGCCGCGGCATTCATGCCGGTGCCGGCGGCGAAATCGTCGGGTGATTGCGTGCAGCCATGCAGCATGACGATCAACGGGACGGGCTGCCCCTTGTAGCCGCTGGGCACGTAGAGCTTGTAGGGGCGGCTGCCCGCCTGGTTGCTGAACGTGCCCGACAGGAACTGTGCGCCATCTGGCACGGCGACCCCGGAAGGAGCCGGGAACGGGTGGGCCAGGCCGCCGCCGGGCAGGGCGTAGCCACTGCCAGCCTGGCCGATGACGTCCCGCAACCCTGTAGGAAGATGCGCCTCGACCATGCCGCGCACCTCCGGCGGGACGAGCTGGAGCCAGTCCGGGCCTGCTGCGGGCCGCGACGCCGGTCCTGCGCCCGTCGCTCCACCTGTCTCGGGCACTCCGTCGATGGTGGGAGGCGTGCGGGACGGCTGCGGTCCGGTGGGCTCCGGTGCGGCCTGGCGTTCGAGCATGCGTTGCACCGCTGCTGTAACCCCGGCAAGCCGGCCGGCGCTGGAAGCGTTCGAAAACTTGCCATTGAACGCGTTCATCATGGGTCGTGGCCTTCTCTTGGGGACCCGCTCAGGCATCCCCGTTCGGAACCGGGATCGGCTTCCGTCGCAAGTCAAACCTGATAGCCAGGGGTCGGCTGCTGTTCGGAAGCCAGCAGCCGCAAGCCTCACCGCATCCGGTCGGACAATGCGGCGCGGACCTCGGGGCTCGCGTGCAGGGCGCCCAGCACCGTGATCGAGACGATAGTGGCGCGGGCCAGTTCGGGTGTTACGTCCCGGGCGATGCTGGCCAGCCCCAGCACCTTGATCTCCAGCGTTTGC
>JBBSIT010000822.1:0-2060 GCA_038231995.1 Acetobacterales bacterium
CGACCGCTCAACCTCGACCAAGCCTGGAGGACGAGTTCGGCCAGCAATGTGATAACACTTTTGCATATCCTGCCATTCGAAACAGACCCTCTGACGATCGTCCTTGCCGCACCTCGTCACCATGGATCATTGGCGCGAGCGAACAATCGCGAGTCGGCTCACGCGCACGATTGCACCTGCTCTCCGGTTGGCCGTGGTGCGTTGGCGCAAAGGATCGTTGGTGCCGGGGTGCCAGCTCATATCCGAACTTCGCGCCACCGTGGCGCGTCCCGTTTCGCGGTGGGCAGCAAGCCGATGAGCAACGGAAATTCCTCGCTGGCGGCCTTGTGCTCGCAGCCCTTTCCCGCTGACGGCTTTCTCTTCCGATATCGTCGGCGTGCTATGCCCGCTTATGGGCGGGCGCGTTCATCGCCCATGGGACTGGCGGGCTCGGAATCGGAACCCCACGATCCTCGGCGCCGCGCATGTGGCTGCTGGGCGCCGCCTCGACCGGAAACGCTGGTTCTGCCCCGAAGCTGAGGCCAGTGCTGACCCGCAGAGCCCGTGTTCGTCGTGGTGTGTCGCCAGTTGCCCGAGGTCGCGGCCGGTGTCACCTTCCGCGACGGGACCGAGGTCATCGCGAGCCCAGATCACCACGCCGCCTGACCGCTTCCGTCACCCAAAATCCAGCATAGCTCAGGGATCAATGAAGCAGGCTGCTGTGTCCCCAAAGTCATAGGTCGAAGCGACGAAGCCGGAGTAAGGTCGCGGCTCCGCTCCCGCCGGAGGATTCTGGCCTTGCTGAAGAAGCTGCTCCAGATCGCCGCATCGGGGTGCCTCGTCGCGGGCGCGGCCTCTGCGGCCGATCTCTCGCTCCGCGCGGCTCCGCCGGCTTTCACGGCGATTCCGGTCTTCGCCTGGACGGGTTTTTACGCCGGCACGCTCACCGGATACGGGTTCAGCGACCGGCAGACGATCCGCACAACCGGCAACAACGACGGCAGCGGCGGCCTCACGAATACGCAGCTCAACGTCGCGCAGGGGCGCCGCCCGCCCTTCATCCGCAGCGAGCAGGAGGGGCTCACTAGCCTCGGCGTGAATGTCGGCTACGATTATCAGCTCCGGCCCGGCGCGGGCCTCGTGATCGGGGCGGCGACAGATTTCGCGTTGACCAATCTCGATCGTCGCCGCGGCTATGCGAGCCCCGCGCAGGCTGCCTACGGCTTCAATCCGGACGGTGACGATAGAGGTGAGCGTCAAGCCCTCAGCAACTTCCGCCAGCGGCTCGGTTATTTCGGCACCGTGCGGGGCCGCGTCGGCTACGCCTTTGATCGCCTGCTCGTCTACGGCACCGGCGGCTTCGCCTACGGCGAGGTCGATTACCGCGCCGCCTTCCTGCGCACCACCGACCTCGCCGTTGCCTATGCGGGCCGCTTCAACCGTATCGAGACCGGCTACGTGTACGGCGGCGGCGTCGAATACGCCTTGCCGACGGACAGCTTCCTGAGCAAGCTCAACGTGCTGAGCCTCCTCGGCATCCAGTCGGCCGCCGTGACCGTGAAGGCCGAGTACCTGCGCTACGACCTCGGCAGCCGCAACGTCCTCGTCAGCGCGCAAATCCCGGGCGGTCCCACGGGCTCCTACACCTCGCGCTTCACGACGGAGGGCAGCATCGTCCGCGGGGGCTTCACCTACCGGTTTGGCGGCCTCTGACCGGAGGGGCCGGGCGGCGTAACCGCCCGTGCGCACTCGACGACGCGCCTATGACAAGGCCGGGGCCGCGTTCCCTCCGATGACGCTGGAGAACCTGCGCGAGCACGGGCCCCGGAACGTCATAGTCGAGTGCCACGCATGCAAGCGCGAGGCGGCGCTCAATGTGGACGCGCTGCCGGGCGACATGCCCTTTCCGGACGTCGCAATGGTGATGACGAAACTCGTCTGCTCGGAATTCGGTGCCCCGGGAGAATGAATGTCCGGTCGGATTGGGGCGGCAGGCGGGCTCCGGGGATGGGGCGGTAAGCAAGCAAAAAGGCCCGCCACCACAGCAGGGCAGCGGGCCAGTCATCTCAGGTCTCCAGAGC
>JBBSIT010000823.1:0-2056 GCA_038231995.1 Acetobacterales bacterium
CCACCTCCGACACGTCGGTGCCGTAGAGCGGCAGGTTCAGGCCGGAGCCGATTCCAATCTCCAGCACCCGTCCTTCGGCAGCACCGGCGACCCGGGTGCGGAACGGGAGCAGCACCTCCTGCCGCATCGCCGCGTGCAGCAGGCAAGGCAGGACGCGGCGGGCATAGAATCCCACCTATCGCTCCGTCAGTGTCTTGGGCGTCGGCGCCATAGCCCGTTCAATTGCGCCGAGGACCGCCGAAGCCGAGAGCAGCTCGGGAAGCGCCTCACCGTCTGGCCGGGCTGGGCCGTAAACGACATTGAGCGGCACGCCGTAACGCCCGAAGCTCTGTAGGTAGGCCGTGACCTGCGGCTCCGGCCGGGTCCAGTCGGCGCGCATCGCGACCACGCCAGGGTTCCTCAGCCGGCCTGCGACCGGGTCGCGGTCGAGCACGGCCGCCTCGTTGACTTTGCAGGTGAGACACCAGGCGGCGGTCACGTCCACGAAGACGAGCTTGCCTGCCGCCACCTCGCGCCGGATTCTGGCGGGATCGAAACTTTGCCACTGGATCGCCTGTCCCTCGTAGGATGCGAGGTGCGACGGGGGCGCGGCGGCCAGCCCGGGGACCAGCACGGAAACGGCCACCAGCGCCATCGCGGCTCCTTGGGCAGCGCGCCGCCACGCGCCCGCACAACGATCCTGCAGTGCGAGCGCCGCGACCAGTGCAACGAGGGCAAAGCCGGCGATCGTCGCGGCCCCGGGGCCGGCCACCTGTGCCAGCACCCACAGCAGCCACAACGCCGTCCCCGCGAGCGCCAAGCCTAGCGCCCGGCGTAACCAGACCATCCAAGCGCCCGGCCGGGGCAGGAAGCGCACCAATCCGGGTGCCGCGGCGACGGCCAGCAGCGGCGCCGCCATGCCGAGACCGAGCCCGGTGAAGATCAGCGCGATCTCCGCCGGGCCGTGCGCCAGTGCGAACCCCACCGCCGTGCCGACGAATGGGGCGGAGCAGGATGTCGCCATCAAGGTCGCAAAGGCGCCGGCGGCGAAGGCGTCCAGCATAGGATTGCGTGGGCGTATGCCGGCGGCTGTGGCGGCGAAGCCGGGCATGCCGATCGGCAGCACGTCCCACAGACTGGCCGCGAACAAGGTTGTCAGCGCCGCCATGCCGGCCAGGAACCATGGCTGCTGGAACTGGATGCCCCAGCCGACTGCGGCGCCGGCGAGCTTGAGACCGGCCAACACCGCAGCGATGACAAGGAAGCTGCAGACCACGCCGGAAGCGGTCGCCAGCAGGCCGAACCGTACGCGCCGCCGTTCGGCCCCCGCGTAGCCTGCGACACCCAGCAGCTTCAGCGAGAGCACCGGGAGGACACACGGCATCACGTTCAGGATCAGGCCGCCCAGCAGTGCTGCGCCCAGGATCGCCACAATCCCGCTCGAGTTCGCGTTCGTGGGTGGCGGCCCAGGCGTCGGCGTTGCCGTGAACTCGGCCGACCGGGTGCCGTCCACGACCGTGAAGATCAGCTGCTTGCCCAGGGCGGCCCGGGCGGTTTCGACCGACAGCGGCAGGGCCAGCGACGTGGTCCGTTCGGCGGCATGTTGGAGAACAGCCGGCTTCGGCGGCGTTGCTTGCGGCATGCCTTCGACGAACAGGTCCGGCGCCATCAGCGAGCCTGCGTCGCTCGCCAAGGTCACGGCCAGCGAAGGCGTGGCCCCGTCTGGCCCGCTCACGGCCACCGATAGCAGCCGGAGGCCGGCCCTGGACAAGGAGCCGGGCACCTTCGCCGCGGCGTCGCTGATCAGCAACGCCTCCGGGCCTGGCACCGCCAGCCCGGCCGGCAGGGTGAGGTCGAGGCTTGCGTGATACGGAATGCAAACCTTTTCGCAGCTCGCGTAATCCACCTCCGCCCGCAGGCGCACGGGCTTGCCAGGATCGGTAACGGTGAGCGCGATGGGCAGTACGACGTGGTCGAGATAGACGATGTTCTCCAGCCCCTCGATGGTCAGGCGGCGTGGCGCGGGCCAGGAGATGTCCGCGCTCGCCAGGTTCTCCGACCCGGTCCAGTCGATGGC
>JBBSIT010000824.1:0-2021 GCA_038231995.1 Acetobacterales bacterium
ATGCCTCGCCGTGGCTGCTGCGTTCGCCGCTCGCCGTGGGGCACACCGGGCCGGACGCGAGGGAGCTGAGCGGGTCCGAGAGGCCCGCTCGGGTCAGCAGCACCTCGAACGTGCAGCGGTCGCCCTCGTGGGTGAACTCCGCCTCGAACATGTCGAAGCGCAGCTCGCCCGGCTCGGGCGCGTAGCCCTTGGCGGGCACGAACTTGAACCGGGCCTCGGGGTCGATGAAGCGGCGGATCAGCCAGGCCGAGGCAATGCGGTCCACATGCACGCCGGCCCGCGTCACCCAGACCCGCCCCGTGAGCGCGCCGCCCCCGTCGCGGGTTGCCGGCATGCCGTCCTGGATTGCCCCCATAGGTCCGTTCTCCTGAAGGAGGGCATCGAGCGCGGCAAGTCGTCCGTCCAGCGTCTCACGGCCGTTCGCCCCGAAGAAGTCGAGGGCCACGACGCGGGCCGTCTCTGCCCTGAGCCGGGCCACCTTCACTCGCGCGTCCGCGCGGGTCGTTGCGTCCGGGCCCTCCGCCAGAACCTTCCCGAGAGTGCGCGCCTCCTCGACCAGCGCGCCGTAGTCGGCATCCCGGGCCTTGTTGAACATGGCCCGCACGTCCTGGTCGGAGAGTCCGTCGATCAGCCGTGCCTCGCAGATCAGCCCTTCCCCCCCGCCCTCGATGATCTCCTTGAGCAGCCACTCGAAGTCCTCCTGGGCCTGCTCGCCGGCGGGAAGCGCGTAGACGGAGTTCTTGACCGTCACGGCCCCAAGCGCCTGGAGCCGGCGCCAGACCTTCACCCGATGGTAGGCGGGCTTGGCCGGAAGCTGATGGATCAGCAGCAGCCAGCGCGCGGGCGCGGTCGTGACAGCGGGCGTCGCGAGATCATCCATGGGGTCAGCATAGCCCATGCAGGACTGTAACACGTCCGGCCTTAGGAAACACTTGTATCATGGGAAAGATCGGGTGTATCCAGAAGAAACCAAGCCGGAGGACGACATCATGAAGTGGGTCACGCGCGAACATCCAAAGATCGACCGCATCGCCTGCCCCTGGCTGATCCGGCGTTTCGTCGAGCCGGAGGCGGAGTTCATCTACGTGCCGACGGACCGCGTCTTCGCGGTCGCGAAGGAGACCGGCGCGACGCCCTACGACATCCCAGGCGCCGAGCCCTTCGCGCATGACGGCGAACTGTGCTCCTTCGATGCCTTGATCAAACACTATGACCTCAAGGACCCGGGGCTGCAAAGGCTGGCACTCATCGTGCGCGGCGCCGATACGGCGCGGCATGACCTCGCCCCGCAGGCGGCCGGGCTGCACGCGATCTCGATGGGGCTGTCCGCGAACATCCCCGACGATCACGCCATGCTGGAACAAGGCATGGTGATCTACGACGCCCTCTACACCTGGTGCCGCGATCTCAAGGACGAGGTCCACAACTGGACGCCAGCCACGACGGCGCCCGTACCGGCGTCGTCCGGATAACAGGAGACGTGAAGACCGGACGTCGGGCGGGTGATGCTCTGCGCCGCCAACGACAGGACGGCGCGGCGTCGATGCTGACGGGTCTGGATGTCGGGCGGCGAGGTGAGCCAGCGTGAGCGAGGCACCGGCCGCCGCCGACCTTCGCGCCAACGCCTCGGGGGGCCTGACGTGCCTTCTCCAGGTGAAAAGGCGCCGATGCACCGAAGGAGTACCAGATGACCATCCGTCCCCATCTCTGCGATTTCCCCTCCTCGGCCCGAGCTGATCGGTAGGCGGCATGACGAGCGCACCTATCCCCACGACCCCCGCCATCCCGGCGTCCGTGGACACAGTCCCTGGTTTAACCTCGGCGGCAACCGCCGCGGCGCGCCTGCCCTCCTTCGCCGAAGCCTTTCGCGTTTGGCTGAAGGTCGGCCTGCTCTCCTTCGGCGGTCCGGTCGGCCAGATCGCCCTGCTGCACCGGGAGGTGGTGGACGACCGACACTGGGTGAGCGAGCGGCGCTTCCTGCAGGCGCTCAATTTCTGCACCCTGCTGCCCGGGCCTGAAGC
>JBBSIT010000825.1:0-2017 GCA_038231995.1 Acetobacterales bacterium
AATCACTCGGCGGCGGAGGCTAGCTGGTAGTCGCGGAACTGCTGCCGGAGCGCCAGCTTGTTGATCTTGCCGGTCGCGGTGTGCGGGAGCGCATCCACGGCCACGACCTCGTCGGGCGTCCACCACTTCGCGACCCGGCCTTCGTAGAGCGCGAGCAGGGCTGCCGGGTCGAGGGTGCGGCCCTCCTTCATCACCACGATCAGCAGCGGCCGCTCGTCCCATTTCGGGTGGCGGGCGCCGACGATGGCGGCCTCGGCGACGTCGGGGTGGGAGATGGCGATGTTCTCCAGCGCGATGGAGCTGATCCACTCGCCGCCGGACTTCACGATGTCCTTGGTGCGGTCGGTGATCTCCATAACGCCGTGCGGGTCGATGGTGGCGACGTCGCCGGTGGGGAACCAGCCCTCGGGGTCGGTGGCGTCGGCGTCGGCGCCGAGATAGCGGCGCAGGACCCAGGGGCCGCGGACCATGAGGTTGCCGAAGGCGACGCCGTCCCAGTGCAGCTCCTGGCCGGAATCGCCCACGATCTTCATGTCGATGCCGGGCACGGCGCGGCCCTGCTTGTGGCTGAGGCGCTTCTGCTCCTCCTTGGGCAGCGTGGCGAAGCCGGCCTTGGGGCCGGAGTAGGTGCCGAGCGGGCTCGTCTCGGTCATGCCCCAGGCGTGATCCACCTGCACGCCGTAGTCGCGCGCGAAGGCCTCGATCAGCACGGCGGGGCAGGCGGAGCCGCCGCAGACGAGTTTCGTGAGCGTGTCGAAGCGGCCGCCGCTGGCGCGGAGGTGCTGCAGCAGGCCGAGCCAGATGGTGGGCACGCCGGCGGAGAAGGTGACGCGTTCCTGGTTCATCAGCGCGTGCAGGCTGGGGCCGTCGAGCTGGCGGCCGGGCATGATGAGGGAGGCGCCGACCATGGGCGCCGCGTAGGGGATGCCCCAGGCGTTGACGTGGAACATGGGCACCACGGGCATCACCCGGTCGGTCGAGCGCATGCCGAACACGTCGGCGAGGTTGATGGCATAGGCGTGCAGCACGGTGGAGCGGTGGCTGAACAGCACGCCCTTGGGCCGGCCGGTGGTGCCGGAGGTGTAGCAGAGCGCGCTGGCGGTGTTCTCGTCGAGCTGGGGCCAGGCGAAGTCCTCGGAAGCCGCAGCGAGCAGGGCCTCGTAGCAGAGCAGGCGCTGCCCGGGCGCCAGGGCGAGATCAGGCATATCGGCCTCGTCGGCGAGCAGGACGACGGTGCGGACCGTGCCGGCGACGGCGGGCGCTATGCCGGCGATCAGGGCGGTGAAGCTCGTGTCGGCGAGCAGGACCGTGCTGCCGGCATCGTTCAGGATATGGGCGATGTCGTCCGGTGCGAGGCGCGGGTTGACGGTGTGGGTGACGGCGCCCATGCCGGAGGCGGCGTAGTAGATCTCCAGGTGGCGGTGGCTGTTCCAGGCGAGGGTGGCGACGCGATCGCCGGGCTGGACGCCGAGGGATTGCAGGGCGCGGGCGAGGCGCCGGGCGCGGCGCTCCAGCCCGGCATACGTGATGCGGTGCAGGCTGCCGTCGCCCAAGCGCGACACGACCTCGCCCTCGGCATGGTGCCGGGCGGCGTGGGTGATGATGGACGAGATGAGCAGCGGCTGCGTCTGCATCAGGCCAAGCATGGAAGTCTCCCCGGGAGGGCCGTCTCGTGCGGCATCGGCGCCATGATGGACCGCAGCAGTGGCCGTTGTCACCATTGGGACATGCAGGGAGCGGCAACTTAGCTCGACGGAACGTGACGTCTCGGAATGGGGCGCATGCATTGCACCGGCGCGATCCGCATACGGCGGAGCCGATGTTCCTAAACCCCAGTCTGTCTCTATTGCGACACACACGACCACGCAGTGAGCAAAGCCGGCCTCAAATAGATTTTTCATACTAAACCCCGTCCAGTTTGGAAATCATAGTCCCGCCCCTGTGATCAGGGGCACGGCATCGCAGTCACCTTCTCTGGCCAGAGGCGGACAGGACCATGGTTTTCAAACTGGACGCG
>JBBSIT010000826.1:0-2013 GCA_038231995.1 Acetobacterales bacterium
CCCTTGCTGTCCGAGAGCGCGCCAATCAGCGCACCCCAGTCGATGCCCAGCGCCTTGTACTGCTTGAGCGTGGTCGTGAGCTGCCCGGCGTCGCCGACCAGCGCGCCGCTGACCTGCGCGTGTGCTTCGGCGAACGCGAAGCGGTGCGGCTCAACGGCGGTGTCCGGCTTGCCGTGGCTGGCATAGAGCTTGGCGAGCTGCTCGACGCCCAGTGCCGGCGGGTGCGGCAGGTCGATCTCTACCGCCGCCAGATGCTCGATATCGAACGGCAGCTTGACCTTGGCGTCCTTCAGCACATCGTAGATCCGAAAACGTCCGGCGGCGACCTGAACGTCGCGATTGACGACATTGCCCCACACAGGGTTCCAGTTGGGCTGGTTCGGCGGCGGCATCCATTCCCAGGACAGGATCGCGCGAACGCGCGGCAGCAGCGGGCGTTAGCAAGGCGGGCGGCGCGGAGCGAAGGGCAGGCTGACCGCGTAGCCGATCGGCTTGATCGACGCCTTGGCGCAGTCGGTGCCGTCGGGGATGTCGTGCGCCTTGAACGACGTCACGCCGGCATCGACCCAGCCGCCGCCGATATCGACATAGAAGCGAATGAACTCAGTCGTGCCCGGACTGCAGAGGTCACCGCCATAGCCGACCGGGCGCTTGATCTGCACCGTCGCCTCGAGCAGGTCGAGCACCGGGTTGTAGCCGACGCAGCCGATCTCCTCGTACCTGGTATTGCCGCTGATGGCCGCCGCCGCGGCCTGGGCGCCGGACGGGCCCTCCTTGGTCGTGTTGAAGTAGTTCGGGTTGCTGGCGAGGAGGTGCTTGAAGTGCGACCGCTCGCGCTCGATAAGCTGTTCGTCCTGCTGGTCCATGACGCGCTCCATTCGCTGACGTTGCGAGGATGTTTCGTATGTGCAACAATCGGATCGGCCGACGCAGTTGCGTCCAGTCTCAAGCCTGGTTCGCTGATGGACCGGCTACGTTCCCTCCGGGATCGGGGCGCTCCCGCGATCGGTCCCGACCGCTGCCCTTCCCGCAGCATGGGATGAGCAAGACTCACCGCTGTTCAGCGCTTTCGATATTGTTGCCGCGTTGCGAAAGCGCGGAGGCGGCGGGGCGTTGTCGAGAACGTGTCCACGTGCGAACCGTTTGGATTTTACAACGTTACGTTGCTGAACACAAGAGCGGATCGCCTTGCAACATGGCTATCGCGGACCGCAACCATGTTGGGCGCTGTGCCCATGCTGGTCGCACCCGGCGGCATGTGGCTGCTGCCGCGGTTGGCGCGCGTACGTCGGAGATATAACCTCGAAGGACGGAACCATGACGGCCTACTTCATCGCGAACATCGAGATCCGGGACTTGGACAAGTTCAACGCCTACCGCGAGAAGGTCCCTCCGGTGATCGAGAAGTTCGGCGGGCGCTACCTCGTCAGAGGCGGGGAGCTCCATGCCATCGAGGGTGATCTCGGGCTGAAGCGCCTCGTTGTCCTGGAGTTTCCCTCCATGGAGGCTGCACGCCGCTTCTACGACAGCCCGGACTATGCGCCGCTCCTGCAGCTCCGCCTGGACAGCACCGCGTCGGACCTCGTGCTGGTCGAGGGATGGACGCCCCCAGCCTGACCTGCGGGAGCGAGCACGCGATCAGCGGCATTCCGGTCATCTCGCACGATGTGGCCGTCATCGGCGCGGGGATCGTCGGCCTGGCCGTGGCGGCCGCCTTGCAGGACGAGGGGCGGCAGGTCCTGCTGCTGGACCGGCGCGGCGTGGCGCAGGAGGCGAGCCGCGGCAATGCCGGGGCATTGGCGTTCTCGGACATCCTGCCGCTCGCCTCGCCCGGCATCCTGCGCCAGGCGCCGCGCTGGCTGCTCGATCCGCTCGGGCCGCTCGCCATCCCGCCCGCCTACCTGCCCGTCCTCCTGCCCTGGCTGCTGCGCTTCTGGCGGGCGAGCCGGCCGGACCGGGTGCGCCACAGCCTGACAGCGCAGGCCGGGCTCATGGCGCTGGCGGCGGCCGAGA
>JBBSIT010000827.1:0-2003 GCA_038231995.1 Acetobacterales bacterium
AAAGTGGAGAAGCCTTGATGCTTAAGTATCTACCCGTTATCGCGCTGCTGGTGGCCGCTGGCCCGGCGTTCGCGCAGAGTGGCGCCACCCAGACGCCCCCCGCGCCGAACGCGGGTTCGTCGGCGCCGCAGAGTTCGAACAGCTTGCCGGCGGGCGCCGCCAACATGAACACCAACTCGACAGCGAACCCGAACCTCGCTGGACAGGCGGTCGGCGGCACCACCACCACCCAGACCGCGCCAGCGACGGCCCCAGTCAAGAAGTAACCGGCCTACCCGCCAGAGAAGCCCGCTCTTCGGAGCGGGCTTTTTGTTTCTCTGGGCGCAGGATAGGAGGGCCGATGTCCTCGGTTGCGCTCACGTTCGACGGCTTCATCGCGACGATCCGGATGCAGGATTCCTCGCGGCGCAATGCGCTGAGCGCGACCATGTTGGACGGATTGAGCGGGGCGTTCGATCGGCTCGGACCAAAGACGCGGTCCGTGGTGCTGCGGGCGGGACCGGACGACACGGTGTGGTGCGCGGGGTTCGACATCGGCGCGCTGGCGCCGGGGCGCGACCCTCTGGCGCAGGATGCACGCGCTGTTCCGCCAGGTTCGCGACTGCCGGGCGCCGGTGATCGGAATGCTGCACGGATCGACCTGGGGCGGCGGGACCGATCTGGCGCTGCGCTGCGACATCCTGATCGGCGATCCGACCTGCAGCCTGGCGTTCACGCCGGCGCGGCTGGGGCTGCCTTATGACGGCGAGGGACTGCTCAACGCGATGCTGCGGGGCGGGCCGGCCTTGGCGCTCGAGATGTTCGCCACGGCCGACCCGGTGCCCGCCGAGCGGGCCTATCATGCGAGATTACTGAACCACCTCGTGCCGGAGGCGGAGCTGGAGCGCTTCACCTACGCGATGGCGCAGCGCATCGCCGAGAACGCGCCGCTGACGGTGTCGAGCGCGAAACAGCACATCCGGGCGATGATGGCCGCCTTGCCGATGCCTTCGGCGCTTAGCCAGACGCTGCACGAGGGCAGGCAGGCCGCGCTGCAGAGCAAGGATTACACCGAAGGGCTGGCGGCGTTTGCCGAGAAGCGGACGCCCCGGTTCACCGGGTCGTAGTCCGCGCGCGGATCACCCTCCGAGCGAGCGGGCCAGCGCAGCCAGGCCGAACCCGGCCATCGCCAGCCCGGCCAGAATGTCGATGGCGCGCACGAGGCGCTGATCGAGACTAGGTCGTGTGGACGGATTTGATCAAGATCATGGAGCAGGCAAACGCAACAAGTGCGCCATAGCTTTCGGCGGTCTTCTCGCACCGCAATGCCACACGCTTGAAGCGTTTCAGCTTGCCCATACACTGCTCGATGCGAGCTCGGCCTTTGTAGACCGTCTTCGGGAAGAACTTTGGGATGTTCTTGGTGTTGGATCGATACGGGATCACCGGCACGATGCCTCGTCGGCGGCAAGCGGCGCGATTTGCCTTTGAATCGTAGCCTTTGTCTCCCAGTGCCGCGCGAGGGGTGATGTCCGGGCCGATATCAAGCAAATACTCGAGCTGGGTGCTGTCGTGGACCTCTCCGCCGGTCAGATGGATGGCGATCGGCAGGCCGTCAAAATCGGTTTTGAGGTGGATTTTGCACGAGAACCCACCGCGCGACCGCCCGAGCGCGCCTGATTTTGCTGCCCCCTTTTGCTCCGGCCGCCGAGACATGCGCGCGCACCACGGTACTGTCGAACATCTGCACCAGATGCGCGGTCTGGCTGGCCTCCGCCAGGAGTTGGAAAAATGCCTCGAAAACGCCAGAGCGGCTCAGCCGCCAGAACCGCTTCCAAATGCTGTTCCAGTTGCCATACTCGGCCGGCAGGGCGCGCCACGTGATGTTGTGGACCGTGAAGTAGTGCACCGCTTCCAGGAACTTGCGATCGTTGTGACCCGGCTCACCCCGCCGCGACTGCACCGCGTCGAACACGTCCAGCACGATGATCCAATCGTCCTCTGTCATCCTCGTCAGCATGACC
>JBBSIT010000828.1:0-1982 GCA_038231995.1 Acetobacterales bacterium
CGGACGCGGCGAACAGCACCAGCAGGACCAGCTCATGGGACATGCCGGGCACCATGCCGCACAATCCTGGCCCTGACACCCCGCGCGAACGCTGCTACTCCAAGTGCTCAGACCATGGAGTCCGCCGATGCGCCGCCTGCTGCTCACCGCCGCCGCCCTCGGCGCGCTCGTCGCGTCCGCCCACGCCGCCACGCTCGATGCGGTGCGGGCGCGCGGCGCGCTCGTCTGCGGCGTCAACACCGGGGTCGCCGGCTTCTCCGCGCCGGACAGCCGCGGCGCCTATTCCGGGCTGGACGTCGATTACTGCCGCGCCCTCGCCGCCGCCACGCTGGGCGACCCGGCCAAGGTCCGCTTCGTCGCCACCACCTACCAGACGCGCTTCGTGCTGCTGCAATCCGGCGAGATCGATGTGCTCGCCCGCAACGTGACCGTCACGCTGACGCGCGAGACCTCGTTGGGCCTGGCTGCCGCCGGGGTGAACTTCTATGACGGGCAGGGCTTCATGGCGCCGCGGCGCATGAACGTCGCCGCGGCGAAGGCGCTGGACGGGGCGAGCATCTGCGTGCTGCCGGGCAGCACCACGGAGCAGAACCTCGCGGACTGGGCGAGGCGCAACAGCGTCCGCATCCAGCCCGTCATTCTCGACAGCATGGACGCCATGTCCGAGGCCTATCAGAACGGCCGCTGCGACGTGATGACGACCGATGCGAGCCAGCTCGCGGCGCTGCGCGTCAGCGCCATGCGCGAGCCGGACGCCCACGTGATCCTGCCCGACCGGGTGAGCAAGGAGCCGCTCGGCCCGCTGGTGCGCAAGGGTGACGAGGCCTGGCTGATGATCGCCAAATACGTGCTGCAAGCGTGGATCGCCGCGGAGGAGCTGGGCATCACGCAGGCCAACGCCGACGCCATGCGCGCCAGCGCCGACCCCGATATCCGCCGCCTGCTCGGCACCGAGCCCGGTCTCGGCAAGGCGCTCGGGCTGGAGGAGAGTTGGGCGTACGACGCGATCAAGGCGGCCGGCAACTACGGCGAGTCGTTCGACCGCCATCTCGGGAAAGGCAGCCGCATCGGGCTGGATCGCGGGCTGAACGACCTGTGGACCCGCGGCGGGCTGATGTACGCGCTGCCGCTGCGGTGACGGCGCCCGGCTGGACGCTGCACTGGCTGGAGGCCGAGGGCAACCTTCGTCCGTGGCGCGCGGCGATCGAGGCGGAGATCGGCGCGGCCCATGCCGCCGTATCGGGGCTGCTGCCGCCGCCGCGGCTGGACATACTGGTGCAACACCTCGCCGGCGCCGGCATTCCCGAGATCGGCATGGTCGGCCACGCCTACCGACGCGGCCTGTTCGCCCTGACGCTCAATCCGGCCAATCCGCGTTTCGCCGCCGCGCTAGCCGACGGGATGCTGCGCCGCTAGGTCGCGCATGAGGTGCATCATTGCCTGCGCATGGCCAGCCTCGGCTACGGCCGCACGCTCGGCGAGGCGCTGGTCAGCGAGGGATTGGCGGGCCATTTCACCCGCCGGCTGTGCGGCAACGCGCCGGAGCCCTGGGAGCGGGCGGTGGACGCAGCCGTGTTGCGCGCGCACCTGCCGGATGCCAGCGCGCTCGCCTCGACCGAGTACGACCATGCGGCGTGGTTCTATGGGATCGGCGAGCAATATCCCCCGCTGGCTCGGCTACACGCTCGGCTACGCTCTGGTCGGCGCGTGGCTGGAGTCAGCTCCAATGCCGGACGGCCCGGCCCTGGTCGGCGCCTCGGCCGATGTCATCCTCGCCGCCGGCCTGCCTCGTGTAGGCTGCCCGAATAACCATCTCAATTACCGAATTTCTGTCCCAAGTGGTTCCGATGCCGTTCAGATAGATCGACTTTTGGGCTATCGCCTCGCTCCGAGGCTAAGAGTGTCGTGAGGTTCTGCCGCTCCACGAAACTGGTGCCGATGTGCTTGGGGTCCGGCTTGCCTTCAATGGGCATCTTCCGGGC
>JBBSIT010000829.1:0-1956 GCA_038231995.1 Acetobacterales bacterium
AGGCATGACGGCGGCGAGATAGGAACGAGCGACGACGTCGAACAAGCGCCGCTCGTGGCCGACAGACGCGGCCAGATTTTCCGCAGGCTTTCGGCCGTGTTGACGTTGGGGATGACGGCGTGATGGCTCGCCCCAGCCAGAGCGCGGTCGCTGAACGGACCACTGGCTCCGCGACGAATCAGCGGCGGCTGCGGCACCGGGATCGCGGCAAAGCTCTGCCCGGCCTGCAACGCGGCGACGATGCGCGGAGCGTCTTCGATCAGGCTCTCGGGCAAGTAGCGGGTCTCGGCCCGCGGATAGGTGATGACCTTCTTGCCGGCGCCGTCATAGAGCGCCTGCGCGACATCGAGCGTCTTGGCGGCCGACCAGCCGAACCGCGAGCCGCACAGCTTCTGCAGCGACGGCAGATCGTGCAGGCGCGGCGGTGTCTGGCGTTTCTCCTCCACCTTGAAGCCGAGCTTTCCTTCATAGCCCTCGGCCGCCGCCACGATTGCGTCGGCTTCCTGCCGCGTCTTGATGCGTTCCTTGGGTGCATGCCGCATCTGGAACTGGCCGGAAGCGACCGACGCAATCGCCACGACCTCGTGGTAGGGCTCCGGCACGAAGGAGCGGATCTCCAGTTCCCGCCGGCAGACGATGGCCAGCGTGGGCGTCTTCACTCGGCCGATGCCGATGACGGAGCGTTGCCCGCTCGCCAGGGTCACGGTCGCGGTGCGGGTGAGTGACAGGTTGTAGATCTGGTCGGCTTGGCGACGTGCAACGGCCGCGGCGTAGAGCGGGGCGAAGTCGCTGTTCGGCCTGGCCCGGGCAAACGCATCGCGGATCGTCTGCGGATCCTGGGCAGTGAACATCACCCGCATGACCTCGCCGCGGAACCGCAGGTGCTCCAGGATCTCCTGCCCGATCAGCTGGCCCTCCCGGTCGCAATCGGTCGCCAGCCAGACCCGCCGAGCGCTCCGCAACGCGTCGCGGATGGCTTTCAGCTTGGCCGCCTTGTTGCCGCCGAAAGCCGGGCGCGTGCCGTAGAGCGCATCGGGCCGCAGCAGCACGGCCGTCCAGCATTTCCAGGCCGGCACGACGTCCTCGGGCTCCTGGAGGTCGAACAGATGCCCCTCGGCCGGTAACACCGTGCCGTAGCGGCTGCCCACCGCCGCACGGACATCCTTGGCCTGGCTGGTCTTCTCCGTGATGACAAGCTGGTCAGTCATGGCGGATGAGAGTGTTCGCTCTATGTTCCAAGACGCTTCTATGCCGGCGAAGAGACCTTGGCAACTCGGACTGCTCCCATACAGGGCGCATCGCTCCGGTTATCGTGGGGTTGCCAGAGCGTCTGGAGGGATTGCGGACACGGGCACGGCATACCCTCCCGAGGCGCCGACCCCTGCCGCTGAAGCCACCCCGACGACTGCCCAGCCTTCTCCCGGCACGCGGGCAACCAACGACGCCCCGCTAATCCCGCGCGTGGCTGCGCAGGAGTGGCGGAGCAGAACGTGCCCGCCGGCGTCTCGGACGGGGCCGATCACGGCACAGGCTCGGTCGGCGACGATGACCTGAGCGCGGTCCTGCTCGTAGCCGCCGAGCATGGCGGGCGTGCCCGGCAATGGCCATTCGCGCGCGAGCGACAGCACGCGGTCGGGCGTGCCGAGCGGCGCGTCGAGAGTCAGCACGGCCCAGTCCGCGTCCGGCGGTGCTGCGGGTCGTCTTTGCTGGTCGAGCCCGACCGCGAAGCCCGGGCCGGTCTCGAACGCGGTGGCGCGCGCGTGTAGCCTTTGTCTCCCAGTGCCGCGCGAGGGGTGATGTCCGGGCCGATATCAAGCAAAATACTCGAGCTGGGTGCTGTCGTGGACCTCTCCGCCGGTCAGATGGATGGCGATCGGCAGGCCGTCAAAATCGGTTTGAGGTAGATTTTGCACGAGAACCCACCGCGCGACCGCCCGAGCGCTTGATTTTGCTGCC
>JBBSIT010000830.1:0-1954 GCA_038231995.1 Acetobacterales bacterium
CGTCGCCCTCGCGCGCGACTGCATGGCGCGCACGCCGGAATCGACCTATCGCGACACGGTGCTGGCGCTGCCGGGCTTCGACCAGCGCGAGGCGCTCGGCCGCATCGCCGTGCCCACCCTCGTGCTCGCCGGCACGCGCGACGCCAACGCTCCCGCCGGTATGATGCAGCGCATGGCCACCCGCATCCCCGGCGCGGACTACGTGGCGCTCGACGGCGTTGGCCACCTCGCCAACCTGGAGCGGCCCGGCGAGTTCAACGCGGCGCTGGACCGCTTCCTGCAAGGGAGGGGCATTGGATGAACGACGTCGTGCTTGATGCCGAACTCGATCCGCCGATCTTCGACCCGGCCGCCTTCCGTCTGGATGCCGAGCAGTCAGCACTCATCCGCCGGGTGCAGCGCCTCGCCGCCACCGCCTTCGCGCCCCGCGCCGCCGAGTACGACCGCGACGCGCGCTTCCCGGTCGAGAACTACGCCGACCTGCACCGCGAGGGACTGCTGGCCATCTGCATCCCGCGCGACCAGGGCGGGCGGGGCGCCAGCTATCAGACCTACTCGCTCGCCGCCGCCGAGATCGGCCGCTATTGCGGCGCCACCGCGCTGAGCTGGAACATGCACGTCTGCTCCACGCTGTGGTCTGGTCCGCTGGCCGACGACCTCGACATGCCGCCCGAGGACCGCGCGGAGCACGACCGTCGCCGGCGCGAGCACTACCGCCGCATCGTCGAGGACGGCGCGGTCTACTCGCAGCCCTTCTCCGAGGGTGGCGCGGCGGCGGCCGGCGCCGCGGCGTTCGGCACGCAGGCCACCCCGGTCGAGGGCGGCTGGCGGGTGCGCGGCACCAAGATCTTCGCCTCGCTCAGCGGCCACGCCGATCATTACGGCATCCTGTGCACCGAGATCGCCGGCGACGCGCCGCCGTCGCGCCGCAACACGCTCTACCTCGCCGTGCCGTCCCGCGCCGAGGGCGTCAGCGTGACCGGCGAGTGGGACCCGCTGGGCATGCGCGGCACGGTCAGCCGCACCCTGCATTTCGACGACGTGTTCGTGCCGCACGACGCGGCGCTGATGCCGCGCGGCGTCTATTTCCAGGCTGCCTCGCGCTGGCCGCACATGTTCCTCACGCTGTCGCCGACCTACATGGGCTTGGCGCAGGCGGCCTATGACTTCACCGTGCGCTACCTGCGCGGCGAGATGCCCGGCACGCCGCCGGTGAAGCGGCGGATGTACCCAACCAAGCAGATCGCCGTCGCCGAGATGCGGGTGAAGCTGGAAGCGGCGAAGTGCCTGTGGTTCCAGGCCGTGACGGAGGCGCGGGCGGATCCGACGAAGGAGCAGGTGCTGCGGGCCTATGCCGCGCAGTTCACCACCATGGAGACCGCGAACGACCTCGCCCGCCTGGCCATACGCACCTGCGGCGGCCAGGCCATGCTGAAGTCGCTTCCATTGGAGCGCATCTACCGCGACAGCCGCTGCGGCAGCCTCATGCTGCCCTGGACCGCCGAACTCTGCCTGGACCGGCTGGGGCGAGGGGCGCTGTACGAGGATGGCGAGAAGGACGAGTAGGCCCGACGTGACCCTCGCGGACCTCATCGACCGCAACGCCGCGTTCACGCCGGACCGGGCAGCCTTGCAGTTCGAGGGCGCCCGGCTGTCCTACGCCGTCTTCGCGCGCCGCATCGCCGAGACGGCGCATGGGCTCTCCTGCCGCGGCGTGCGCGGAGGCGACCGGGTTGCCGTGCTCGCGCACAACCATCCGGACACGCTGACCTTGCTGTATGCCTGCGCCCGGCTCGGCGCGATGCTGGTGCCGCTCAACTGGCGTCTGGCGCCGGCGGAGCTGCTGTTCATCCTGCAGGACGCCGGCGCCGCGATGCTCGTGGCGGGCGAGGCCTGCGCCGCCGCCCTCCCGCCGCTCGTTGCCGCCCGGCCGGGGCTGCGCCTGGTCGGGCTC
>JBBSIT010000831.1:0-1895 GCA_038231995.1 Acetobacterales bacterium
CGGCCCCGGCACCGGCACGTTCTGCGCCCATGCCGCCCCGGCGGTCAGCGCGATTCCCAGGCAGGCCGCCACGCGTCCCAGCCGCGCCGCGAGTTGTCTCATGCTGCATCTCCCGTGTTCACGGCGCCGCGATTGGCGCACCCTAACGCTGGCGGATTAGCGGCGGCAGCGCAACATCCTTCACCGTCTCGACCCGGCGCCGCCGAGGGCGCATGGTGCGTCCCATCAAATTTGAGGACACATAGCATGGCTGATACGAGCTACCCCGACGTCCAACTGCACATCGACGGCGCCTGGACTCCAGCAGAGTCCGGCCGCACGCTCGAAGTGATGAACCCCGCCACCGGCGAGCGCAACGGCCTGCTCGCCCATGCCGGCATTCCCGACCTCGACCGTGCCCTGGCCGCCGCCGAGCGCGGCTTCAACGTCTGGCGCCGCGTGAGCGCGTATGACCGCTCGAAGCTGATGCGCAAGGCGGCCGACCTGCTGCGCAGCCGCGCCGAGGGCATCGCCCGGCTGATGACCCTGGAGCAGGGCAAGCCGCTGGGCGAGGCCAAGGGCGAGATCATGGCCAGCGCCGACGTCATCGACTGGTTCGCCGAGGAAGCCCGGCGCACCTACGGCCGGGTCATCCCCGCCCGCGCCGAGGGCGTCTATCAGCTCTCGCTGCGCGAGCCGGTCGGCCCCGTCGCGGCCTTCACGCCGTGGAACTTCCCGATCAACCAGGCCAACCGCAAGATCGCCATAGCGCTGGCGGCCGGCTGCTCGATCATCGTCAAGGGACCGGAGGAGACGCCGGCCTCCTGCGCCGAGCTGATCCGCTGCTACGTGGACGCTGGGCTGCCGCCGGGCGTGGTGCAGCTCGTGTTCGGCACGCCGTCCGAGATCTCGGAATACCTCATCCCGCATCCGGTGATCCGCAAGATCAGCTTCACCGGCTCGACCGCGGTGGGCAAGCACCTCGCGGCGCTGGCCGGCGCCCACATGAAGCGCGCCACGATGGAACTCGGCGGCCACGCGCCCGCCATTGTGTTCGACGACGCCGACGTGGGGGCTGCGAGCAAGATGCTGGCCGCCGCCAAGTTCCGCAACGCCGGCCAGGTCTGCATCAGCCCGACCCGCTTCCTGGTGCAGGAGCGCGTGTACGACGAGTTCGTGGACGTGTTCACCGCCGCCGCCTCCAAGCTCCGCGTCGGCGACGGCCTGGAGGCCGGCACGCAGATGGGTCCACTCGCCAACCCTCGCCGCATCACGGCCATGGAGGGTTTCATCGGCGACGCCGTGCAGAAGGGCGCCGAGATCAAGACCGGCGGCAAGCGCATCGGCAACAAGGGCAACTTCTTCGAGCCGACCGTCATGACCGGCGTGACGCGAGAGATGCGGGTGATGAACGAGGAGCCGTTCGGTCCGCTCGCCGTCATCGCCCCGTTCAGCGGCATGGACGACGTGGTGGAGGAGGCCAACCGCCTGCCGTTCGGCCTGGCCAGCTACGCCTTCACCCGCTCCGCCAAGACCGCTGCCGGCATCGGCGCAGCCATCGAGGCCGGCATGGTGACCATCAACCACATCGGCCTGGCCCTGCCCGAGGTGCCGTTCGGCGGCATGAAGGACAGCGGCTACGGCTCCGAGGGCGGGACCGAGGCGATCGAGGGCTACCTGAACACGAAGTTCATCACGCAGTCGGGGTTGTAAAAGGGTCGGAAACTCGTGAGGCTTGTAGCAGATTGGCAATGGCTGTCCTACTCTCGTGAAGGCGGTTGAATGACGGATCAACCCGCAACAGAGCCGAGTCATGCCTCAGTGGACGAACTGATGGCGGCGATGATGGAGATCGCCTCCATTCAAGCTGACTTGATACGAACCTTGCACATGGCTTCAAAGACTACCATTAGAAC
>JBBSIT010000832.1:0-1894 GCA_038231995.1 Acetobacterales bacterium
ATGGCGCTCAGCAGCGTCAGCGTCGTCTCCAACGCTCTCCTGCTGCGCCGCTGGCGCCCCCGGGAGGATGTGCGATGAACATTGGCGAGGCATCCAAGTCGTCGGGCGTGTCGGCCAAGATGATCCGCTACTACGAGCGCATCGGCCTGATCCGCGCCGCCGGGCGGAGCGAAGCCGGGTATCGCACCTACCACGACAGGGACGTGCACACGCTGCAATTCGTCCATCGGGCGCGCGACCTGGGCTTTCCGCTCGACGCGATCCGCCGGCTACTGGCCCTGTGGCAGGACCGCTCGCGCACCAGTCAGGACGTGAAGCGGATCGCGCTGGACACCGTCGCCGAGCTGCGCCGCAAGATGGCGGAACTCGAGGGGATGGCGCGGTCGCTCGAGCACCTGGCGACGCATTGCCGCGGCGACGAGCGGCCGGACTGCCCGATCATCGACGACCTCGCCGACCGTGCCCCGAGGGCAGGCCGACCGAGTTCGGGTGCCCACACTGCAGGTCGTAACGACATTGCGGACCAGAGCCCTCCGGCCCTGGCCTTGCTCCTCAGCGAGGTCGAACGATGATGAATGGGATGAGTGGTGGGATGAGCGGCATGATGGCGGGCATGGGCCTGGTCTGGCTGCTTGCCCTCATTGTGCTGGTCCTTCTGATCGCGGCACTGGCCAAGTATCTGTGGCGCGGATGAACCGCCGAATTGCTGAAGGCGGGACAGTGATCTATCCTCCACTCATGTCCGCGCTGCCCCACGGCCGGTTTTGGTATGCCCTTGCGGGGCTGGCCTTTCTGTTCGCGACGGTGATGCCGACGTTGGCCTCCGCCCACAGCCAGGTCGCCGCGATGGCGCCTTGCGCCGCGGAGCAAACGCTGCCCGGACCAAAGTCGGACTGCAACGACCCTACAGCCAAGGCGCTGACGTGTGGGCTTGCGCTGTGTGCCGCGGTAGCGATCGTGACCGCCAGTCCGGTACTGCGCGATACGCAGGTCACGCGGACCATCACATTCCCTCCTGCCCGACCGCAGCAGATCATCAGCGCGACGCTGCCGCCCGACCCGTTCCCGCCGAGGATGCCGAACGCCGCATAGCCGTCATCTGCCCAGGCAGATCGGCGGCAGGAGACGGTTGCCCGGGCGCATGAGGTCTCGGGCTGGCCGGAGCGCAATCCGCAAAACGATCGGGCAGAGTATGGCCACGACTCACAGATTATCCGTGCCGGCGATCGGCCGCCGGACGTTCGCCCTGTTGGGAGGCGCCGCCGCGCTGTCCTCCCTTGCCCGGCGGCCAACGCTGGCCGGTCCGGCGGTGCCGGATACGACCCGGCTCCACGTCCGACCGGCGCGCGTGCCGCTCGCAGGCGCCGGGCACCCCGAGACACTCATGTGGACCTACGACGGCACGGTGCCTGGCCCTATCCGGCGGGTGCGCCAGGGCGTGCCGTTCCAGGCGGTGGTCGAGAACGGCCTCGCAGAGGACACGACGGTGCACTGGCATGGCATGCGCCTGCCGAACGCCATGGATGGGGTGCCCGGACTGACCCAGCCGCCGATCCGCCCAGGTGGGCAATTCACCTATGCCTTCACGCCGCAGGATGCCGGCACGTTCTGGTACCACCCGCACGCCAACGGCCTGGAGCAGATCGGCCGCGGCCTTGCCGGCGTGCTGATCGTGGAGGAAACCGAGCCGCCGCCGTTTGATCGCGAGTTGGTTTGGGCGCTCTCGGACTGGCAGTTGACCGAAGACGCTCAAATCGCGCCAGGCTTCGGCAACCGCATGAGCGCGATGATGGCCGGGCGGATCGGCAACGTGGTTACCATCAACGGCCGCATCCCCGACCGCGTGGCCGTCCGGGCCGGCGAGCGGGTCCGGTTGCGGCTCGCCAACATGAGC
>JBBSIT010000833.1:0-1858 GCA_038231995.1 Acetobacterales bacterium
ATCGAAGAAGCGCTTACGGACTTGCTGGGAGTAGGGATTGGAACGTTCGATCGCCTGGAAGACCTCCGGCGCGTCGTGCCGGACCATGCTCACGGCCTGCATCAGCAGGTCGAAGCTCCTCGTGGTCATGCATGTCGGCAGAGGCTCCATCTGGACGAGCACCTTGGCGATGAGGTGGGTCAAACCCTGGACCGTCGCAACCTCCCGGTCATGAGCTTCAGGCGTCGTCATGACGACGTTCAGGCCCAGGATCCTCCGGAGGAAAGCGGCCACACTCGGGGCGTGTTTGCCCCGGACCGGGCAGACCGCGATCTTCAGCCCCTTGATGCCGTCGCGTGCGCTTTCCGGCCCGAACAGCGGGTGCGTTGCCACGATCCCGACGTGTTCGGGCAGGCCCGACCTCATGATCTCTACCGGAAGCGTCTTGACCGATCCAACGTCAAGTACGAGCGAGCCCGGCCGCAGGTGAGGGCTGATCGCCCTCACCGTCTCATCGAGGCGATTGACCGGCATCGCGAGGATGACGATCGGGCAGCTCGCCGCGATCGGGAGACTGGTGAGCACGACGTCGTGCGTCTCGACGAGAGAGCCGGGCGGCAGAGCGGGATCGTAAGCGCATAGCCGGAAATGTTGCCGAAGATGCTGGGCCATCAAGCGCCCGAACGCGCCGAAGCCGATGATGCCGATAAACGGATGGAAAGGTGTATCGCTGTCGTCTGACACGGTCTGGCCTCTGGCGAGCTACGAGGCCGACGGTGTCCTGGTGGGTTCAACCGCTGGCGAGGCAGCGGTTGAAAGATGGAAGAAGCACCCCCGCCGCTATGAAAGCAGCGCGTAATACAGCCCGGAGCTGAAGAGGATCGTTGTCACGAAGGGATAGAAGGCCAACTCGGCCGCGACGTCAACGGAGCACCGCCTTGGGTTGGGAGACTGACCCACTACCCGAGGACGTCCGGCATCAACAGCGGGCGGCGCCAACAGGCGGTGTGCTCACGCCTGACATCAACCTGCAGCCAGTCTCAACCGACCCCAAGACCGGTCTGCCGGAGGGCTGCCGAGGCCGTCCGACCCGCAGCGTCGCTCTCCCAGTTGCGCAGCGCGTCCCGCAGGGCTCTGGCAGCCGCGGTCTCCTCATCGAGCTGCACCACCGCCACAGGCGCGCGCGCCAGCGCGGGGCTGCGCGCCTCCGCCTCGGCCCAGGCCTCGCCGAAGCTGGGCAACCTGCACAGACGCCCGAGCTCGTCCGGGGAGAAGCCGAGGTCCCGGCAGAGCAGCCTTGCCAGCGCGCCGCCCGGCCGCCCCGCGCCATGGGCCAAGCGCAGCCGGGCGCGCAGCCGGGCGCGGCGAGCGCACGCGACAGCCGTCTCCAGCCGGTCGTCCAGCATGGGATCGGGTGCGATCAGCCGGCGGCGGATCGTGTCGGCCATGCCGCCCGGCGCCCGGCCCAGAATGCGGCCGGACACCGTCACCCGCACGTCCCGGGCGTGGCGGATGCGGGCATCGACCCGGCGCAGCGTATCGAAGAACAGCCGGTCCTCCCCGAGCGGCACGGCCGGCATCCCGCCCGCGCGCCTGTACGCATCCAGCGTGACGCAGATGCTCGCGCCGGAATGCTCCGTGTGGCGCGGCCACGGATCCCACGGATCGGGGTCGAGCAGCGAGGCGATCTCGTCCAGCAGGTCGCCATACGCGCACTCGCGCGCATCAGCCTCATGCAGCGCCGACGGGATGCGGAGCGCATCGACCGGGTCGATCACAGCGCAGCCCGCGACGGCGTCGATGCCGCCCTGGAGGTGCCGCAGGTTGTTCGCCAGCCAGTCCGGCGCGACCTGCCCGTCCGCGTCCGTGGTGAGCAGCA
>JBBSIT010000834.1:0-1817 GCA_038231995.1 Acetobacterales bacterium
CTTCACCCCGGCTGGGCTCGACGCCTTGCGCGAGCTGGCCCGGGACCGCCGCCTGCTCGACCCCGTGCGCTACGCCCATGTTCTGCAAGAACTCGGGATGAGCATGGAGGAGACGGGCAGGGAGACGATGACGGCCGCTCGCTCGGCTCGGCCGCGAACGTAATTGGGACACAGCAGCTCGACCAGCCATGTCGTCCCGACCCTCAGCGCCAAGGTCACGCGAGCTCGGCGGGCAAGGCCGCTGTGCGCGTGCTCAGAGCCACCCGCGCTCGCGGAACGCGCCGAGGCTCACGCCGGGCGGTGCGTACCAGCCGCCCGCACGGTAGCGGGCCCCGAGCTGGACCGCTGCTTCCTTGTTGCCGAACGGCAGGTGTTCCAAGAGGCCGGCGTAGACCACCGATGCCAGGACGATCCACCCCGACTTGCGCGTGCGATGGCCGAGCCGCGCCAGCACTGCCGCGCCGGCGTAGGCCGTCGCGTGCTCATCGGCGGTGATCTGGAGCAGGATGCTGACGCGCATGGCGCACCTCCGATCGTGGATGTCGAGGCCTGGCAGGCGAGTTGTCATCACAGCCGGAGTGGAAAGCCCGAGCGGGTCCGAGATGGTCCCCGCGGCCTACCCTGGCGCATTTGGCATCCCAAACGCCATCAGTTTGCATTCCGAACCATGCAAGGCAAACTGCGCCATGACCTCCATCGCGCGAGCCGCTGCCGCCGTCGCTGCCGTGCTTGTGCGCGAGGGCGTGGACTATGCCCAGAGTAAGGCGGTGTTCAAAGCCGCCAGGGCGCGGGCCGGCCTGCACGCCGCGCCCGAGCGCCGCAGCGGCGTGGACCGGCTGATGGTCGAGGAGGAGCTGCGCTTCCTGGACCAGGCCTACGCACAGGGCGGCAGGATCGGGCTGATGCTGCAAACCCTGCTGGAGACCGGCGCCCGCGCATCCGAGCTGGTTCAGCTCAGGGTCGAGGACGTCAGCCTCGCCGAGCGCGTGGTCACGATCCAACACGGCAAAGGCGGGAAGCGCCGAGAGGTGCCGATCCGGCGCGACCTGGCCCAGTTGCTCCGGCTGCACATCGGCGCCCGCCGGGCCGGGCCGCTGTTCGCCAGCCGGCAGCAGGGGACAGGGCCGGCGCCATACACCCTGACCCGACAGCGCGTCGGCCAAGTCGTCCGCGGGGTAGCCGCCGCCGGGATCACCAAGCGCGTCTACCCGCACCTGCTGCGGCACACTGTGGCCACCCGCCTGCTCGCGCTGGGAATGGACATCACCGACCTGCAACGCTTTCTCGGCCACGAAAGCATCAGCACTACCAGGCTCTACGCCGAGACGACGGCCGCCACGCTCCAGCGCCGGTTCGACCAGCTGACCGACCCAGCCGCCCACACGCTCGTTGCCACCATCCGGCAGCAGCATGGCGACGATGCCGCCCTGCTCGCTGCCGACCTCCTCGCCCGGCGCCGCGCCGAGAAGGTCACTACTGCTGGTGCATGAACACCAGGTATTCGCCCTTGCGCAGCCTGGCGTTCACCGACCTCTGCACGAACGGGCAACCCCGGGCGCGTTCGCGGGCCTTGGCCCGCTCAAGCGCGTTCTCCAACTGCCAGCGCTTGTCTTCGTCACGGAGAACCTCGGGCCGGTTCTCCAGCACCACCTCCCGCAGGATGTCTGCCATCGTGTGCAGGTCCTCCAGGGCGTCCCACGAGGATGCGTCGTCCAGCCCGGCCAAGTAGCCCCGCGGCCCGCCGCAGTCCTCCGGTGGGCAGGCGCCGTCACCGGCAATACAGCGCGGGAGAACCTTACCCGGCTCCGCTTCCAGCC
>JBBSIT010000835.1:0-1807 GCA_038231995.1 Acetobacterales bacterium
CATCTTCGGAATGTGGTGACGGCGATCGGCGTTGTGCTTGTGTGGCATCGGGGTGCTCGAACCAGAGAAGGAAGAGCATCCTACTATCCCTGGACCGGCCGAGTGCACCAACGCCGCCATGACGCGCTTCGCCGGGATCGGCGCCACGACCAATCCGAATCACGCTGCGGCCGCTTGACTCCGAGCAACCCACACCAGCGGGGGTGTTCCTGCTTCGTGGTCCCTAAAGCGAGAGTCTGAGTCCATTCTATGAAGTGTCCGCGTCATCTGCCTGCGGCGTAGGCCTCGTCGTTGGGGGGCACGCCGAGAGCGCTGTTGAGGCGGTTGCTGAAGTTGAAATAGGCGGCGACCCCGGCGGCGTCCAGGATCTCAACCTCCGACACCCCGGCTTGGCGCAGTTTGTCGAGGTCGGCGGGCTCGATCCCGCCAGGGTCGCAAGTGATCCTGATCGCGTAGTCCGCCAGCGCCCGCGAGCGGGCGGACAGATCCGCGTGGCGGCAGTTGACCTCGATGCGCGCCACCCACAGCGTGTCGCCGGTCGCGTCCCGCAAGGCGGCAGCATGGGCGAAGACGCAGGGGGTGCACCGGTTCTCGACGCTGACGACCAGCACGATCAGCTCCCGCTCCCGCCGGGTCAGGCCGCTCGTATCGTCGCTGTTGACCGCGCGGCTCATGGCGTCCTGCGCAAGCGTCAGCGCCGGTCGATGCACCGTCGAACGCTCGCGAGGCCTGCCACGGTCCCGGTCCCAGACTGATACCGCGACCAGCCTCAGCCCCTCCACCTCCTGGTCCAGCCTGCGCGTCACATCGAGGTCGATCACCCCTAGCCCGGCGATCGCGACTGTCCTCATCGGCCTCATCCTCGGCTGGCGATGGCGACCCGGCCGCGGTGACAGCCATGCCCGCGACCTGCGTCGGCAGCCTGTGGGCCGCCTACGCCTGAAACAAACCTCCCCAGCCTACAACTCGACGCGCATCGACGCCGGACATGCGCAGAGCCTTCCAGGCTGCCGTGGCGATGGTGTCGTAAACGGCGATGCCCAGTTCCGCTTCCAGCGCATCAGCCAGGGGCGCCGCGTGCAGGTTCGTGCATACCACAGCGATGGCATCGGGCCGCTCGGCCGCCACATCCCGCGCCATGTCCCTTAACTGTTCCGGCGTAACCTCGGAGAAGGAGAAATTGTCCTGCAAGCCCAGGTGTCGTTCGCCGCGGACCTCGAAGCCCAGCGCCCGGTAGTTCGCGACGATGCGTGCCTGCACGGCGTCAAGGTACGGCGTCACGAAGGCAATCGAACGCACGCCCTGCAGTGCCAGCAGCTCGTTCAGAGCCAGCATCGACGTGGTGGCGGGGATGCCTGTGGCCTCCGTGATGCGGCGGCACAGGTGGTGGTCCGCCTCGAAGCCCAGCCATCCCGAGGAGGTTCCGTTCCAGGCAATCACCGCGACCTTCGCGTGCGCCAGCAGCTCCGCCGCGCGCAGGATCGGGGCGTCGTCGAACTGAGCCAGCGCGCCCGGAGACAGCGCGATCTCGGTGACGGGGAAGCGGCTGAAGTGGATCGACACCTCCGGCAGCCCGGCCAGCATCCGCTGCGTCACCGGTTCCAGCACCGTGTTCGAGGAGGGCGTCAGCAGCCCGAGCCGCACGCGCGGCGCCGCCGCGGCGGCGCTCACGGCCGGTCCGTGGTGACGGCGCCGGCATGCTGCTCGGCCAGGCGGAAGGCCGTTTCCGTCGCCTCCTCGGGCGTGCGGGCGCGCGCGATCTCCACCGTGCAGCGCTCATCGAGATAGCGGCCTTCGTGCAGCATGG
>JBBSIT010000836.1:0-1789 GCA_038231995.1 Acetobacterales bacterium
CGCTGCGGCTGCGACTGATCAAGGTGGCGGCCCGCGTCATCGAGACCGCGACGCGCGTGCGCATCGCGTTTGCCGCCTCGCATCCAGAAGCCGAGCTATTCGCGGGCATCGCGCGCTGGTTCCAGCCCGCCGGGCCATGACGCGCGGGGCGACGTGCCCCCGAACCCGCCAGTTCCGCCCACCCCCAGCGCCCAACAGATATGTTCTAACAACGCGACGAAAGGCCGCATCGGGGAACCGCGTCCTACGTCCAGGCAGCCCCGATCACGCCCGAGCTAAGAATAAGATGGGTTAATCGCCCGACGCGGCTGCGGCGGCTCGCTGACTTGCTGCTGGAGCAAGGTTCCTTCCCGGGGGCTGTCGCGGGGAGGGAGCCTCAGGAGTGGGCGCGGCTGATCAGGTCGGATGAGGCATCGCTACGGATTTCGGGGCTGTCCTTGGTCTTCGTTCATGACCGTTATGAAGGCTCGGCGGAGCCGATGATTTCCCAAGTAAGTGAGCAACGGCAGTTCACGTTCAACCGAGGCGAGATAGCTGAAGGGCTGCGCCGCGGCAAGAAGTCGCGGCGGGCCTGGCTTAATGCTTCGCATACAGCTTCCGCCTCCCGTCACATCGGCCGACCTCTTGCCAGGGGCGGTCCGTCATGTGGTGGAGCAGGTTTCATTTGCACCAGCTACCGAACCCCTCGCAGAGCCGCTTCCCGAGGCACCGAGCACTCCTGTGTCGTCCGTCCCAGCTCTCCCCGGTACCGGCACAGAAAGCCAAGTCAGCTCCCCGCTGCCGTCAGCAGCTGCGCAGCTCGGTCATTTATGCCCGGAAGTTAGCCCATCTTATGCACGGCATGGCAGGGATTCGCTGGCGGATGTAGCGTAAGCATCTGATTCACCGCATAGGTTTGGGTATCGAAGCCAATCTCTGCCGAATCGGACGCCGCCAGACCCGCCATGACCGAAGATACCGTCCTGCCGTTCGCTTTCCCACCCGCCCAACGCAAGAAAGTGGTCGCCGCCTTCGATGGCGGGCGCCTGACGTCCGATGGCGGCGTGATGCTGCTCGCCGCCGCCGAACGGCGCCTGGGTATCGTCGACAAGCTCGCCGCGCTGATCGCCGACCCGCGCGACCCGGCCCTCGTCACGCACAGCGTCGCCGACATCCTGCGTGCCCGCATCCTCGCCGTCGCCTGCGGCTATGAGGACGGCAACGACCTCGATCGCCTGCGCGGCGATCCCGGCTTCAAACTCGCCTGCGGGCGCCTGCCGGACAGCGGCAAGGATTTGTGCTCGCAGCCGACGATCTCGCGCTGGGAAAACGCACCGACCCGGCACGAGGTGGCGGCCATGAGCTACGCCATGATCGACATCTATTGCGCCAGCTACCCCCGCCCGCCGCATGAGGTCACGCTGGATATCGACGACACCTGCGATGTCGTGCACGGCGCCCAGCAACTCTCGCTGTTCAACACGCGGCTGCGGCCATCGCGACGCACACGAGCTCCGGCTCGACCACGATGCGCGCTTCGCGGGAACGGCCGGAGATGCCGATCCTGGGAATGACCACCAACCTGGCAACGGCGCGCCGGCTGACCCTGGCCTGGGGCGTGCACCCCTTCCACACCGGCGGCCCCGACATCACGGACTTCACCGACATGGTGGAGCGCGCCAGCTGCGCGGCGGTTATGTGCGGCATGGCGCGCGCGGGGCAGCGCCTCGTGATCACGGCAGGCGTGCCGTTCGGGACCGGGCGCGACGAACAGCCTGCGCGTGGTTTCCATCGATCCGGAGAGCATCGC
>JBBSIT010000837.1:0-1780 GCA_038231995.1 Acetobacterales bacterium
AGCCCCGGCGCTCATCACCCGATTCACGCTCGCAACAGCCCTGATTGGGTCCGATAACGTGTCCAAGCGGATCGGGCGCATGGGCAACCTCCGGCCGATGCGCCGCTAACGCCAAGATCCCACGAGAGTTCTGCGGGCGTCGGTGCAAGGTAGGAATATCACGGAGCCTGCAAGGCAAGGTTCTGTCAGCATGCGCTGTCAGGTTGGCGGAGCGGCTCGAGCCATGGCAGCCTGCCCGGCATGATGGCGTCACCGGGGATTCTGTCAGCACTCGCGCCAGCAAGCATAGCCTGTGGCCTTGGAGGCGCGGCGACGTGCGGTTGCCCGCCCACCCTCTGGCGTGCACGGCCACGCCGGAAGGTGGCCAGGATGAGGATCGGAGAGTGACCAGAGCGTGAGCAATCCGCGGCGGTGGGGCCGCGCGGCTTGCCATAATTGACGTTACGTTCCGGTAACGTGCGCGCTCGGGCGAGTGCCGGCCGTGGCGCCGAGGCAACAGACACGCCCAGCACTGCGGGGCCGCGCGCCCACTTCGTTGCGTGGCGGCGCAGGCCCTGCCACACTTCGTCCCGTCCTGCGGTGCCGCCATCTCGGCCGTGCCACCACGGACGTCTCCTCCCTGGACTCGGCGGCGCCACGGGGCGCCGTCCTTTTCCTGGCCCCCGCGTCCTGCCCTGCCGCGCTGGGGGCTTTGCGGCTGCAAGGGCCACAACCGCTGTCGAGGTCCCGCTGCGCTTGGCTCGGCAGCCGTTTCCCATAATGGAGGTTCCGCTGTCGGGGTCAGGCAAGTAGCACGATAGTTTCCGCCGCTTCTAGACGCCGGCTGCCAACCGCATGACAACGCGCACGACGGCCGCCCAGAGCAGCGCGCTCAGCCCTGCGATCAGGGTCACGGCGGCGCGGCTGGGCAGCGCCCCAGCAGCCCAAGGTGCCCTCCACTCCGCGACCCGGTGCGGCTCCTGCATGGACCTGCAGCCCCTATCCACAGGCTCTAAGGCTGGTTCGCAGCTGGTCAAACGCGCAAGAACCTCAAGCCGTATGTGGAACATCCGTCAGCGCTTGTGTCCCTGCGAGCACGATGTGTCTTTGCGAGCACAGTAGGCCGGAGAATCAACGACACCTTTGGGTCAAAGCCGGCGTGCTGGAGCGCTTCTCCAATCTGGCGTTCCCGCGTCGGGCAGCTGTCGGCGCGAAGTGGAGATGCCGCCGAACCCAAGAGGGCAACCTCGGCCAGGGTAGGACCGGCACGGCGCGGGACACGCGCGCGTGTCGGGAGAGTTTACACCGTTACAGGCGGTGAGCGGGGTATCCGAGCCTAGATGCCTGACCAGCAAGGGTTAACGCCAGTGGCATGCACATTGCATCGCAGTCTGTGCGACGGGACTCCTCCAAGAAGCAGACGCTCGCGGCGGCATCCCTCCGATACGGAAGGAACAGGACTATGAGAAAGCTTCTCCTGGCCGGCGCCGCCGGCCTCCTCTCCATCGCCTCCGCCAACGCCCTGCCGACCTCGTTCAGCGTGGACGGCCTGACGTTCAGCAACATCACCTGCACCACCCAAGCGAGCGGGAACACCTTCGGCGACTGCGGCAGCCTCGGCGCCAGGAGCGCGCCGGGCGGCAACGGCATCGAGTTCACCGGCTTGCTGGCCGAGGTCAGTCCCCCGAGCTCGCGCCTGGACCTGATCATCAGCTACCAGCTCGCGTCCACCACGCCGATCTCAGCCGTCGGGCTGAACTTCGACGGCTCGACGTTCGGCCCCGGCTTCGCCCGCGCCGAG
>JBBSIT010000838.1:0-1745 GCA_038231995.1 Acetobacterales bacterium
CGCTCCAAGCTCAGCCACGCCAGTCCGGCAGGCAAGGTCGGCCTTTAGCATATCACCGTGTTGCGTTAGCGTGCTCCAGGACACTAGACTCGGTCATGTCCGACTCGGCGCAACTTCAACGGGCCAGCCCTCACCTCCCTTGGGAGTTCCACTCGGCGCTGACCGAGGATCGGCTGCGGCTATGCGCCCGGCTGCTCGCCAATGCGCGTCGGGATGCGGTCGCCCTGGCGGCCTACGACATGGGGGATGACAGCTGGTCGGTCGGTTGCCGTGCCTATGCCTTCGGTAAGCAGCGCCTGAAGCGGGTGGCTGAGTCCCGCAACCATCCGTGGCTGCGGGTCATGGACGACAGTCACCACTTCGTCTTCCTCATCGACCAGGTTCCGGTCCGCTTCTACCGCGGGTTCGCCGACGAACCGACCGTGCGGACCCTGCGCCGACAGGAAGCTGAATCGCAGCAACTCGGCCTGGCCCTGGGGATCGATGCAGCGGAGGGTCTCGTCTTCCGGCTGGCAATCGAGACCGGCGTGACCGGCGGTGTCGAGCGCGTCGTGTTCCTCGCCCTACGTGGCGAGGAGGGACTTGCAGAGTGCGCCTGGCCTATTCCGCTGGATGTGCCGGTCGAGCAAAGCAAGCCCGGCGTCCAGCTGCGCCTGATCGAAGATGATGGCTATACCGGCCCAGCATCCTCGGACTCATTGCATAAAGCACGCGTCGGCGAGCAACCGCGGGAGCGTCGATTCAGGGCTGTCTGACAATCCTTGCGGCACGGCTGTCTCGGACCCAGAGCGCGGCGCGCTGGCGCCGGCCGGGCAACTGAAAATCAACCCACTCAGATGATAGGTTGCGAATAGAATGGCAAAGGCTACGATCGCGAAAGCGAAGACCCCGGCTAAGATGGCGACGACTGCGAAGAAAGGCCGTGCCCCGGCCAGCAAGGCCCCGCCCGTGCCGCCGCCGAAGCCCGCAGCTCCCAACACGATCACGCTCAAACATCTCGCGGCCAGCCTCATGGAGCGGCACGAGATCCCGAAGAAGCAATCGATCGAGATCGTAGAACAGATATTCAGCAACGTTGTAGAGCACCTCAAGGCCGGCGATCGGGTTCGGATCAGCGGCTTGGGCATTGTCGAGGTGAAGAGCAGGCCGGCACGGATGGGCCGCAATCCGGCAACGGGTGAAGCCATCCAGATCAAGGCGAGCAAGAAGGTGGCGTTCCGCGCCTCGAAGGATCTCAAGGACGCGGTCTGACGTCAGGGTGCCGAGCTTGAATTGCCCGGCACCACCATTGTCAAGCGGCAGCCGGAGCTTTGGCCGCCTTGCGCGGGCGGCCCTTCTTCGGGGCCGCTTCAACCGCGGGCATCTCCTCAACATTCGGAGCGGTCTTTTCCTTGGCTGGTTTCTCGACCGCGGGCTTCCGGGCTTTCTCTTTGGCAGCAGCGGCCTTGGCCTTTTCGCGCTGTGCTTTGATCTGATCGCGGATCATGGCCTGCGCCGCCTTGGCGACCGCGGCCCGGCTCGCCTCCGGGATCACCTCCAGCGCGGTGAAGAATGCCTGGCTGACGGGCTTGGTGCCGCGAGGCGCACGCGCCGTGGTGGTCTCTGCTTTTGTAATTGCTCACCCCGGTTGGGTGATGGCAATGCCGTGTGACGTGGCGGCCAGCGCCTTGCGTATGTCGTCGAGGACGGAGCGGCGGTTGGCCTTGGCTGTACTGACGACGGAGCGGAAGGCGGCGTAGGTCTCA
>JBBSIT010000839.1:0-1693 GCA_038231995.1 Acetobacterales bacterium
AAATCAGCGGCTCCAAGACCACCCACTCGGCGTTGGAAAGATCGGAGGGATAGGGCATGCGCACGACAGGGCTCCTGACCGGCGATCTCAGTGAGGACGGTCAGGTTATCCGCAGTTGACCCTTCTCAGACACCCTCTAGCTTCCGCCCAGGCATTTCCTACGCATTGCGGGGTTTCTCGCCGCTGCCTTTTTATGAGGATCAAATAAATCCATTTATTCGCTTTTTATTCGATTTCCAGGGCAAGCCTCGCCATCACATCCAAGCGACTGGTGGGGAATATCCGTGGCCGCGGCCGGGGCGTTGACAACATGACACGCTCGCAGTACAAGCGCAGGCTTTCCCCGCGCGATGTCCGAGGGGACCTCGGAGGACAGTCGAGGGTGGGCCCATGTCGTCGCCACGCCGCGTTCAGATCCCAGCGACGGAGAGCTGGGACCAGCTCCATCTGCTGATCACCTCGCCTGAGCAGGAGATCTACGAACTTCTGCGGCCGGTCGTGTTGTTTGGCATGACGCCGGCGGCCCGCGCTCGGGGGACCGGCGTCCCTGTCCGGACCGTGCGGCGCAAAGCGAACCGGTTCGCCGCCGCCGGCATGCGCAGCCTGTTCGAGTCGGAGGAGACGCCCGCCGCGACGGACCGGCGGCGGCTCCCGCTCGGCATCCGGCGAGCCATCGTGGAACTGAAGGCCGAGCATCCGCCCTTCAGCCTGCGGGAGATCGCGGCGATCTGCCGGGAGCGCTTCGACCGCCCCGTTGACCACCACACGGTCAAGCAGGTGCTGGCCACCGACATCCGACCGATCCTTCTGCCGCGTCGCTTCCCTCGCTACCGCGACGCCCCGGATCCGGTGCGGCGGCGCAAGGCCATCGTCGATCTGTATCTGGACGGGTGGAGCCAGCGCGCGATCGCCGGCTATTTGGAGACGTCGCGGGCACGGGTCTCCGACACGCTGCGGCGCTGGGTGGCGGAGGACTTCGCCGGTCTTGCGGATCGCTCCCGCGCCCCACACCACCGGGCGCGCAAGGTCGATCTCAAGATCATGGTCGCGATCCGCCGCTTGCAGGCGAACCCGGAGCTCGGCGCGTTCCGCATCCACGCCGCCTTGGCGCAGCTGGGGATCGACCTCTCGCCCCGGACCTGCGGACGGATCCTGGCCCTGCACCGCGATCTCATCGCCCCGCTGCCGATGAACGCGGCGCCGCGGCAACCCCAAGCGATGCCATTCGCGGCCCAGCGGCGGCATCAATACTGGTCGGTCGACGTGCGCTCCATCGAAGACCACCAACTCGGCGCCGGCAAGCCGGTCTACGCGATCTCGATCCTGGAGAACTTCAGCCGGGCCTTCCTGGCGAGCGCCATCTCGCCCCGGCAGGACCTCACGGCCTATCTCATCGTGCTCCGGGCGGCGATCGAAACCCATGGCGCCCCCGAAGTCCTGGTCAGCGAGCCGCGGCAGCATCTTCAAGGCCAAACACGCCCAGGCGCTCTCTACGGCGCTGGGCATCCAGAAGGCCGCCATCGATCGCGGCCAACCCTGGCAGAATGACATCGAAACGAACTTCAACGTGATGCGCCGCATGGCCGACCACGACTACGCGAAGGCCACGACCTGGGCAGAGCTACAGGCCGCGCACGAGCGCTTCTTTCACGATTTCAACCACCAGCCGCACGCGGCGCACAGCGACCGGCCG
>JBBSIT010000840.1:0-1664 GCA_038231995.1 Acetobacterales bacterium
ACGCGCATGAGCATGGCCGTGTCCAGCCGGTCGGTCTTGGCCCGGCGGTGCTCGCGCGACACGGCGACGCTCGTCGAATGGATGACGTGCACCTCGATGCCGCGCGCCTGCAGCCACCGCGCCAGCCAAAACCCGTCACGGCCTGCCTCATAGGCGAGGGTGACCCGTTCAATCGTCTGGTCCTTCTTCACCGCCTCCGCCTGCCAGCGCTCCAGCAGCCGCAGCAGCGCATCCGGATCAGGCGTAAGCTTCTTCAAAGGCTGGCGATCAACGCCAGGAACCAGTCCAGCGACCAGCCAGCTCGCCTCGCTCATTTCGACCACCACGACCAGATTGGTGCTCTGATCAAAGGCGGCGAGAGAGCGGCTCAGGTCATCAACTTGGGTCATGGGGGAACATCCATCCGTTGCATCCACCGACGATGATGCCAACCCTTCGCCGGTCGCCCCATAGCTTCTTCCGACCCAGATCGCGCGCCCCACATGAACGCGTCGTGCGCGCCTCCACCCTGGAGTGCGAGATCGATTAGGAGCTGCCCATCTCGCTGCGGCGCGGGAGCGGGGCGGGCATCAACCTGTGCCTCGCCAGTTATCAATGGTAGCCCCTCGGACATCCCTCAGTACCGCAAGATCGCCGCCGCGGCGTCGTCGCCGGGCATCTCATCGTCTGGCAGGACATGGATGCCGCCGCCGTGGCGCAGCGCCTGCACCGCGGCCGCATCGAGCAGGTCCTCTCCCATCTCGGCGAATTCCTCGCCGGTCGCGACCTCGTCCGCGGCCTCGTGGTAGCGCCCCCACACGGTCTCGCCCTCGGCGAGAAGCAGCGTGTCGATGCGGCCCTGGTAGGCCGCCCTGACCACCTCCTCGATGCCGATTGCCGCGCGTGCGTCGCCGCTGCCGAGCAGCGCCGCGAAACGCTCGACTGCCTCCTTCCGGCCTGCGTCGAGACGCGGCTGCATGACGGCGTAGGCGGCTTCGTGCAGCTCCTTGCTGTCCATGGCCTCGGGATTGACCTCAATGACGCCGGCGAGCTGGGGGCCAAGCGCGCTGAGCTTCTGGAAGTGCCCTCCGGTCTCCGCGTCCGCCGCCAGCACGACCGGGACCGGGTTGCCGGCCAGGCGGTCCTCCAATGCCGCAGCGACCCGGCGGGCGAACTCGACGAGCTGGTTCTTGCGCCAGTCCTCCGGACTGTCCCCATACACTTGCGCGTTGGTTACGCTGATCGAGGCCGTGTTCGGCCGGCTTGCCGGGCTCGCCTGCACGGGGTTCTCGTAGTCCGAGGATTCCCCCGTGACCTCATCGAGGCTGCGGGGCAGCTCCGCCGCCTCGTCCTCGGCCATGGCGAAGCGCGAGGCCTCGAACAACCGCACCCGGTCCGCGGTGATCGTCAGCACGAGGAAGGCGCCATCCGCCGCCAGCACGGGCAGCAAGGGCCGCACATGGAAGCCGGGACCCACCACGACCTGCTCGGCGAGCGGGATGGGCACCTTGTGGACGTGAGCCTCACCACCGCCGAGGACCAGCGCGAGACCATGGCTCTGGTGCTGCCAGAAGCCGTAGTCATCGATCAACGCCGCAGCCGGCGCGAGCACGGCAGCGGCTTCCGTGCGCGGCAGCCCCGCCGCTTCGAGCTTGTCCCGGGCCTCGGCGGCCAGGTTCTTGAGC
>JBBSIT010000841.1:0-1615 GCA_038231995.1 Acetobacterales bacterium
AAGCAGGCGGGGCTGTCGAACCGGGGCCAGCAGAGCCAGTCGAGCGAGCCGTCGCGGCCCACCAGCGCAGCGGTCTCGCAGTCGCCGATCAGGGCATAGTCCTCGATCCGCTGGGGCATGGGCTCGCTGGTTTTCCTTCTCAGGCCGGCGCTTCCAGATCCTTGCGGCAGTAGGCGTGCGGCGTAGCAGCCCTGGCAAGGGCGCGGCCCATACCAGGACAAAGACGCTGGGTCAGGCGTGTAGTGCCGCTCACAACGGGGCTAGAACGCGAGCGGCAGTGCCGGAACCCGCCAAGTTGTCCTGAACCGGACGATTCTCAGAGATGGCAACGCCCTCGGCGTCGGCGGTGCTCGCCTCGCGGAAGCCGAGCAAGGCGCGTATCTCGGCCCGCTGCCGCTTGAGCGTGCGGTCGTCGGAGCCGGGCAGTGCCGCCCCGGCGTCGGGCACCGGCACGCCGAGCCTTCGTGCCAACTCCGCCACCGCGCTTTTGTCCACTTCGGCGGCGCGGGGGAAGTGGCCACGCGCGGAAGAACAGCAGCATGACGGTGAAGCGCAGCCGGTTGCCGATGCAACTCTGCTGCATCGCCCATCCGCCGTCGTGTGCTACCCATTATGCCCTCATGCCGAGCCGTCCTGACCAGGCACCGGGCCTGCGCCGCATCATTCACGTCGACATGGATGCCTTTTACGCGTCCGTGGAGCAGCGCGACGACCCGGCGCTGCGCGGCGTTCCCCTCGCGGTCGGCGGCTCGCGCGAGCGCGGCGTCGTGGCGGCTGCAAGCTATGAGGCCCGACGGTTCGGCATCCGCTCGGCCATGGCCTCGGTCACGGCACGGCGGAAATGCCCCGAGCTGGTGTTCGTTCGGCCGCGCTTCGACGTCTACCGGGCCGTCTCGCAGCAGATCCATGCCATCTTCACCCGCTACACGCCCCTGATCCAGCCGCTGTCGCTGGACGAGGCTTACCTCGACGTGACCGCACCCCTGGTGGACCGAGGCTCGACGACGGCCATCGCGGAGGAGATCAGGGCGTGCATCCGCATGGAGACGGGCCTCACCGCCTCGGCGGGAGTATCCTACAACAAGCTGCTGGCCAAGCTGGCGTCTGACCATCGCAAGCCGGACGGCCTGTTTATCATCACGCCGCGCATGGGACCGGCCTTCGTGGAGCAGCTGCCGGTGGGAAAGTTCCACGGCATCGGGCCGGTGACGGCGGCCAGGATGAACAGGCTTGGCATCCACACCGGCCTCGACCTGCGGCAGCAAACGCTGGAGTTCCTGACCGGGCAGTTCGGCAGGGCAGGGAGCTACTACTACGGAGTGGCGCGGGCCGAGGATGACCGGCCGGTCGTGTCGGAGCGGCAAGCCAAGTCGATCGGCGCCGAGACGACGTTCGCGCGCGATCTTCTGGGGTGGGACGAGGTGTTGCCTGCGCTTGAACCCGTGTTCGCGAAAGTGTGGGCGGCATACGGTGGAGGCGGCCTGGCCGGGCGAACAATTACGGTGAAGGTCAAGTATGCCGACTTCCAGCAAATTACCCGCAGTCGCTCCTGCGCCGACCCCATCACCTCGCAAGTGATCTTGGAGCGGATGAGCCTCGACCTGCTCCGGCCGCT
>JBBSIT010000842.1:0-1566 GCA_038231995.1 Acetobacterales bacterium
AATGCGACCTTCGCCTTGAAAGCCGGACCATGCGTCCGGCGGGAACGTCTCGCCATTGTCTCTCCTGAACCTCGGCATTCTCGCCGCCTTCAGGCAGGACTTCCACTTATCGACCTGTCCAGATTCGCCCGGCCACTTCTCGCCTCCCGCCTCCGCGCGTCGTCTCCGGCCAACGCGTTCTCCCCTTGCAGCCGGGCGGCCGCGAGCGGGTTGCGGATTTCATGCGCAACGCCGGCAGCGACACGGCCGAGGCCGGCAAGCCGCTCCGCCCGCGCCGCCCGTCCCGCCATGCGGTCGGCTTCCTGCCGTGCCTCCGCGACCCGAAGCCCAGCCTCGTTCAGGGCGTCGATGATCTGGTCCAGCTCCCGCTCGCCCGTCCTGCTAAGTGTCGGCATGCCGACCGCACCGGCCTTGCGCAACGCTCCCTCTATGCCGCGCACATGCCGCCCCCAAACCAGAAGCGTGCGGCCGAGCCAGGCCGACATCAGCACCATCATTGCCAGCAGCACACCGAGACCGAGCTGAAGCGGGTGGAAGCCCTGCACCGCCCGCACCCGGGTCATCGTCCAAGCCGTCAGGCCGCTGATCGGCCCCGGCAATGGACAGGCATACAGCAACAAGGTTTGAGAACCGGAAGACGCGCGGCGCTCGACAGACTGCTCATCCTGGGCCGCCTGTTGGTTCACGGCCTGAATCTGGTCTCGCTCGGCGGCTGGAAGGTCGGTTTTCGGGCTGGTCCCCTCGTAGGTGGGGAAGGCATAGGCCAGCGGGCCTGCCTCCGATTGCCAGATGCCGCCCTCGACGCCGGTTTGCTGCGCGAGGGCGAGCCCTACGGCCGTCGCCAGATCGGACCGCAGCCTTTCGTCGGTCTCTCCCTGCTTCGGCCCGGACCAGCCGATCGTGTAGAAGCCGTAGCGGTCGCGGATCAGGTCGCACGCGCGCGCCACCACGGCTTCGGCACGGCCCACCTGTGCTTCCGTGGATTGCTGGTAGCGTTGGAACAGAAGGAAAGCGACTGCGACGCAGGCGCCGAGCGACAGTCCCCAAACACCAAAAAGCCGAGTCCTCAACGAGTGCAAACGAAAGTCCCGCCAGTGTCTGATACGCAGGACGCAGCATAGCGTGTGCAGCCGTTTTGCTCTCACCTGCCGCCCGAGTTGGTGGCGCGGCTCTTCAGTGCCACGAACCCGCTGCCGAACGTCGCACCCAACTGGAACATGATACCCTCGCAGAGTTCCTTGGTCGTGCGCCGTCGAGGTAAAAAGCACTTAGATTGCTGGCTGTTTTGTTCCGCAAAGGAGCGATTGCGGGTCGACACTGTCGAACGAAAAGCTGGTTATCGAGCCATATCACTGTGCTGCGCTGGTCGCTGGTCGGGTAATCGGGGCAAAAGTCCGGGTGGTCAGCCCGCCCCGGCGGGCTGGGGTCGGGAGCGGACGAGGTCCGAGAGAGGCGGGATGGCGGGAGCGCCTGCGACGCCGATCCTGGCGCCGAGGTAGTCCCAGAAGGCGACGCCGAGCTTGCGGCATGTCTTGGCCAAGCCGAGGAACGCGTCGCGGCAGTCTC
>JBBSIT010000843.1:0-1545 GCA_038231995.1 Acetobacterales bacterium
ACCGCAAAATCGATCGATCAGCCGACGCAATCGCTGAAAAGGCTCCCGTGTCTCCCAAACGCACGATCCTCAGCCCAGCTTCGACAGATCAACCGTAGTCTCACTCCGACAGGCTGCTAGGCAGCGACACCATTCCTTTGATTCAGGAGGCCGCTCGGCTGTTCCGGGATACCGAACCCGTCGAGGACGTCGAGATCGAGGGTTTTGTCACCCGCCTCGCCCGGCGCCCGGACCAGGGTCCCGGCGACATTACCCTGGAGGGGCTCGTCGACGGCGACCTCCGACGAGTCGGCGTGGCGCTTCCGGAGGCCGCCTATTCGCTAGCGGTGCAGGCGCATGACCTGCGGCAGCGCGTTACGTGCAGCGGCGACCTGGTCAAGGAGCGCGGCGGCTTCCGGCTGGAGAACCCCCGCCACTTCCGCCTCCTCGAGAGCGGCGAAATCACGTGAAGGCGCACGCAGCGGGAAGGTTGGCACTGCTGCATGGGACCGGGCAGCGGGGAAGCCCGAGGCGTCTCGTTCCGTGACGTCCATCGGGGTGTGGTCGGCGCGCGATCGCATGTAGAGCCTCACCTGCTGGTCGCTGATGTGTCTTCGCTGATGGGTGGTGCGGCCGAGCCGGTCGAGCCGCCAGACGACGAGGGCGTGTCGCCGCGGCGCAGATGCAAAGGGCGTCGGCAAGTCCGGGGCGATCAGCGCGCGCGCCGGAGGCGCGGTCCTCGAACACACGATGGCAGCCGAGTTGGGCGAGTGCATCGCGTTGCAGGTCGAGCTTCTGATCGTCGGTCGAGACACGGGCGTAGCTGATCAGCACGCCGACATCGGGCAGGGCAGGAGGAGAAGAGGTGCGTCGTTTCGTGCCGGAAGCCATGTGCATTCGGACGACGGCACGCTGGTTTCGCAACAGAGTTCCGGCACATTCGAGACGCCGGATTGGCTGGTCACGACGATCAGCGGCGAGTGGCGGTTCTAATTATGCCGCAAACGAATTAAGAGTTTCTGCATTGCGTAGCCAATGCAGAAACTTGGTTGGACTGAACGCTTTGGCGCGGACGGCTGGATTGCGGGCTATGGAGATTTCAGGTCAGGGACCGAGGTGCGAGCCGGACGGGCCGAGTGTTGTCCGCCCCGGCGGTGCCGCGATGCGGAGCAGCGTGCGACAGAGTGGGTCAACCCGGGTGGGCTTGGGTGATGTGGCCGCACCGCCGGCCCGAACCAGCCTGCTCGGAGCGCCATGCCCGCGCCTTGGGCGATAAAGCGCAGGCTCAGGGCCGTAGTCCGGCGTCGCTTGGCCTGGCGGGACAAAGCAGTGGTTCTCGAACAGCGCGGCGGCGGCGCGTCATGGTCCTTGCGCCTGCTTGGGGGAGAGGCGCCGGATGCGGACCAGGTGCCCTTGTCGGCAACACGGGCAGATGCGGGGTTCGTCAGGTCGCGCGCGGTCGGAGGCCGGGTCGGCAGCGGCCTCGACCGTCTCGGCATGGCGCGCGGTTGCCGGGCTGTCGAGTTGCAGCAAGAGGCGAGCGCGGGCGGCCTGCTCGCGCTTGGC